>CALLYL010000500.1 GCA_937859535.1 uncultured Myxococcales bacterium | reverse complement strand
CCCAGCAAAGCCAATCTACCGACGATCGGTTGCGAACCGGGGAAGCTATTCCCACTTGTAATTCAAAACACTAAAAAATATAGTCAAATTGCGAAATTCCGTCGCTGTAGGTTTTCACGCACATAGCAAACGATGGCGTTTCAGGCGAGCAAACCGAGCGATCGGAAGGGGCACGGAAGGGACTGGGAAGATGGGCGAAGTGATCCGCAAGATGAAGAACGGGCGGTTTATCGGCTATTACATTCGCTGGGTCGATCTCGACGGTAAACGCAAGATGCGGGCCAGCAAACAGCCCACGGTCGCCGATGCCAAGCGGATGCTGGTGGAAATTGAAGCACGCGTCGCCCGGGGAAAGCTGGGAGTTGCTGAGCGTCCGGTGCGGCTGAGCATCGGTCAGCTCCTCGAGCGGTTCTATGCGGAGTACGATCCGCCGCGTGCCCGCAGTCGCTCGGCATGGGAGTCCAAGATTCGCTCGCAGCTTGTGACACTGCTGCCGCAGCTTGCGGAGCGCGACGCAGGCAGCTTCTCTGTTGAGGATGCCGAGAAGCTACGCCACCAACTGACACGCCAAGGCTACAAAGGGAATACGGTGCGGCTCAAGCTGACGTTTCTGGGCACCGCGTTTGACTTCGGGCTGCGCAAAGGAATCGTGCTTGGGAATCCGTTCGCTGGACTCCGTAAGCCACGAGCGGAACATCGGGTGGAATATCTGACTATAGCTGAGGTACGGCGGCTGCTAGCGACAGTGGATGCTCGATCCGATGAGCGGGGCAGGGTGCTTGCGGTAGGAGTCCGGCTGGCTCTTTACGCAGGTCTACGAGTCGGGGAAGTCTTTGGACTGCGCTGGCGGGACATTGACCTGAGCCGAGGCATGATCACGGTCTCACGCAGCTATGCAGGAACGACCAAGAGTGGCAAGCCCAGGCACATTCCGATGGCCGATGAACTGGCCGAAGTGATCCGTGCTTGGTGCGCTATCTGTCCTGAAACCACGGAAGGAGTCGTCTGTCCGGTCATTTCCGACGAGGCCGGATCGATCTGGCACGCCGTCAAGTGTCGTCGTCCGGAGCTGGCACCGCTGTACGTCGCCGCTGCAATTCCAACCCCTGCCAGTCCCTGGCATGCCCTCCGTCACACCTTCGCCAGTCACTTCCTAATGAACGGAGGCGGACTCCTGACGTTGCAAAAACTACTTGGCCACTGTGATCTGAAGATGACCAGTATCTACGCGCATTTGTCGTCGGATCATGTGGCGACTGAAGTGCGTCGCGTCAGTTTTCTGCGGTGAAAGAGTCCATGTTTCGATTAACGCTGGTTGTCCACGGACGATCTCGGACTCTGTTCCATCAAGAACTCGTGGACGAGCGACTGGAAGTGATGGACCCCGTGTTCCCGCTTTACGCAGAAGCGACCACGATCGTAAGACCGTGAGCGGAGTCCTTTTTGGACCGCTTCACAGATTTCGATGTCCTCTTTTTGGACCTCATCACTGAAAGCGATTCCTTTGGCGATCGCTGCTCGCGCAGCCTCTGGATCTCGCGCCGTATTCTCATCCACAGCGCGCTGTATCATCGCACCTGCGGCCAGCATGTACCACTCAAAGATTACCTGCGTACGATCGACCGCGAGCGGAATGACTGCATTGAACTGAAGGTTGTCAGGATAGACGTTGAGCATCCACCCCGGAAACACCCAATAATACAGGGCCTTCGCATCCGCAGTGGTGTCTGTGTATGGACTCGCTGTGGCAGGTGGGTCGGATTCCTTCTTCGGTCGCAGCGGCGCGTGTTGCGAGGAATAGTAGCGATGGGTATCGACGCGGTACGCCGCGTAATCCAGCTCGCGATACAGGGCCGGATGGACGATCGGAATATGATACCCTTCCAAGTAGTTGTCGATATAGACCTTCCAGTTGCATGCAACCTCGTAGACCTTGCGTTCACACAGCGTCAGCCGCGCCAGCGAGAAGCGCTCAGTAGCTTGCGGAATCCCGTTGATCACAGTCGACAGAGCCAGCGAATCCGGACTGAGGTTCACAAACACAATCGGTCCGAAGGTATCCACAGAGACCGCCCGGAGTCCGAAGTCTGACTTGGTAAAGCACTCCACTCCTTCAAACTCAGGAGTGTTCCGCAGCTCGCCACGGAGCGAATACGTCCAGCCGTGATATCGGCAGGTCAGCGTCTGTCGATTGCCACATCCCACCGCAACCGGTCCAGCCCGGTGACGACAGACGTTGTAAAATGCCCGTAAGACGCCTTCTCGGTCGCGTACTACGACAATCGGCTCGCCCGCAACGTCAGCGGTGAAGTAGGAACCGGGAGTCTGCACCTGCTCGATACGACCCACTGGCTGCCAAGTTCGGGAGAAGATGCGCTCTTGCTCATGTGCGTACGCGGCCGGGTCTGTGTACAGACTCTTGGGCAGCGTGCTGGCTTTGGCAAGCTCTGGCTGAAAGATCGGAAGCTCGATCTTCATCGAAGCACCTCGTTTGGGCACAGAGATGGGAATTCCTAGGGACAGAAGGTGATCTGGTAGCCAACGCCTTGGGCGGTTGCGGCCTGACAAGTATAGGTACTTGTGGGATCATCATATGGGAAGCTATATGCCGTCGGACACGCTGTCTTGAACGGCTTGGCAAACGTCTCCGGAAGGGCGGGCGATTCCCATTTGGCGTTGTGGGCTTTGCAGGATCCAGCAGGCGACCAACTCGGACAGCCGCAGCACTGATTGGTGGCGCCCGGAGAGTAACAGGAACCGCTTACGCTGTTTGGCCCACCGCCTACGCAGCCATACAGATCGCGGGTTGTTGCGCACGCCAGCGCAGCATTGGTGGGATCCACTGCACAGGCTTCATTGGCGCTGCGGCAGCCGACAACTTTGCCATTTGCCATTTGCTGAAGTGGGGTGGGACAGCTCTTGTTCAAGTCACTGGTACAAGACGGAGCACCGCAATCATACGCACTGGTCAGATTGGTTCGTGTATAGGTTCCGGCTTGCGGAGCGACGGAGATTGGCACGTTATAGCCATCGACCAAGCTGACATCGTAGAAGTCTTTGCCGCCAAATCCGTTTAGCTGAAATTCCACCAGAGATGCCGGCGGTTTGCCTCCGGCTCCGGCGCATTCCAGCTTCTGTCCACAGTCCGCCGACTCGCACTGTCCTTTGCCGTTCGCGTCGAACACACAGCCCGTACGACCCCAGAAGCGGCCTCCCCACTTTGCGGGAAGGGATACAACTTCAGTGCCACCGGGATCCATTTTCCATCCACCATTTTTGGGCAGGAAGGTCGTGGTTCCGTTGTTGAGCGCACCCACCCAGATGGTCTGTGTACAGCGGTTGGAAAACAGGACTGTGCCCGGTCCTCCAGTTGGTATCGAGGCATCGGAAGGAGGATTTCCTCCGTCGGTGGGTGTTGGGCTTGCATCCTGGCCGCTGGTACTGGCGGTCGAGCATGCGAGGCAAAACAGAATGGGTACGGAAGGCCAGAAGTTGGACCATTTCATCATCTGTGCGGGCTCCTCATTGTGAGGGTGTAAGCAGAGTCAAGGCACTCCAGGCATTCCCACTATACCACACGGAGCCAGTCGATCCCCAAACCGGTTATGGTTCGACTGGACCTCCGACTCCCGCACGCTCTGCCCGTCGTCTCAGGAAGAATCGAGAGAGAATGAATCCATCGAGTAGGAGGACCACGAGCATCGGGGCGTAGGCCAGCCGCGCAGTGATTCCGCCATAGGTCGTCAGGAGTCGGGACAGCCCAAAGCTGATCAGCCAAGCATCGGCGGCCATGCAGATGCGGCGGAATGATTCGGGATCGATCATGGACACCGCGAGTCTGCCGATCGGCAGACCGATCAAGATGCACGGCAGAATTTGCAGAGCCAGACCCACGCTGGCAGGGGTGTAGACGGATAGCAGAGAGAACGCGATTCCGGTCGCGATGGATTCGGTGATCCGAAACAGACTGATCGCGGCACGAAACTCATCTTGAGCCAACCCCTGGTTATTGAAAAGTAGACCAAGGGGCGGACCCGATATGGTTGTGCAGGAATACAGGATTCCGATACCGAATCCTACCGGTAGCTCGGCGCGACTGCTCTTGGACAGGGGGCGGCGTAGCCCGGCTGCTTGTAGGAGTACCAGCGGAAGCAAAACGAGGTACGTCGCGAAGCGAAGGGTGTTCGGGCTGGCTGTCTTCAGCAGAGTCACTCCGAGTGCGATGCCGGGTAGGGAGGCCAACATCATCGGTACGACTCGCCAAAAAACGGCGGGGATGGCGCGGCGGTTTACGAGCAGAGCGAGCAGGTTCAAGACGATCTCGGCCAAGACCAGTCCTGGCGTGAGCGTGCTGCTCGGATAAGCAAGCAGAGCCACCGGCACAACCAGCGTGGAGAAGCCGTAGCCGATGGCTCCGTTTACCATCGCAGCGGCCAGCGCCAACACAATCAGGCTGGGATCTCCGTGAATGCCAGGCAGCCAGGTTTGCATCGAACTTCTCCGCTATCAGTCCTACTTGGCGGCAACTTAGCGCGTTGCCAATCGGTGCGCCAAGGATTCCGGTCGACGGCTGCTCCATGCTAGTTGGTCCGTCGATCGAGGAGAAACGTCAATCGGTGCATCACAGGCGCACGCTTGCCCAGCAAAGCCAATCTACCGACGATCGGTTGCGAACCGGGGAAGCTATTCCCAC
>CALLYL010000499.1 GCA_937859535.1 uncultured Myxococcales bacterium | reverse complement strand
CGACCGCAGCCGGAGGTCTATGCGCGGATTGCCCCACGACTCCGCGCAGCGCTCACGGAGGCAACGAGGCAGACCGGGTGGCGGCTGTCTGCCGGTCAATGCGACTGGACCCGGGTCGATGTGCACGGCGTACAGAACCGCGGGGACACGCCCTTCTCCTACCTACAGTTCCTCCGGGAGATCGCCCCGTGGAACGAACAGCTGCGGCAGCCGCCGGACTGCCTGTTCTTCAGCCACGACGTGGGGCTGGCCAACGCGCCGGATGCACGCAGCGGGCGACACCTGCTCGTGCTCTCTCCCGATGGGCGTGCGGGCCTTGAACACTGGCAGCAGGGGCAGTATCGCCGCCATTCGGGGTGGGTGAACCCGCAAATTCTTCGGCGAATCCTCGAGATTCTTGTCGAGCTGCAGTTCCCCGAGATTCCGTCGCAGCCGGTCATGGCCGGGCCAAGCTTTCGAGCGATCGAGGTGACCGGATTGGGCCTGGCGGCCCGCTTGACCCTGTCTCGAATTCATGCGGAGAAACACGAGCCGACCCGCGAGCTATGCGAGTGGGTGGACAGCGTGATGGCCGCGCTCCGAGGTGAGCCGTTGCCGGGGTACCGCTGCTTACGACCCGTGGCGCTCATCCCGTGATCGCCCCGCTGGCCGACGGTGCTCGTCCTCTCGGCGGGTATCAATCGGAGATCACCGTGCGTTTTTGGGCAGTTCGGTTTTGCTGCCGTCCGCTCGGGCCAAGCGGCTATCATGCAGGAGGACTGACGCGACCGATGCGTCAGGATTTCCAGAGGGGGATTCACCAATGAGCAGCAAGCGCCCAGGCCTTCACCATGTCATGCGAGGTCTACTCCTTGTAGGGGTGGCTTCGTGTAGTAGCAACCCGGCAGAGACCATGCCAACTCCAACCCCAACGTGCGCCGATGGGATCAAGAACGGCGCAGAAACGGACGTGGACTGTGGCGGCGGCACCTGCTCCAAGTGTGTCGACAAGAAAGCCTGTGTTGCCGCATCGGACTGTGGAAGCGGAGCCTGCATAAACAAGGTCTGCTCTGCACCCTCCTGCACCGACACGGTGAAAAACGGAGCGGAAACGGACGTGGACTGTGGCGGCGGAACTTGCTCCAAGTGCCCGGACACCAAAGTATGCACGGCCGCTTCGGACTGCACGAGCGGAGTCTGCTCTGCCAAAGTCTGCACGGCGGCAAGCTGTACCGATACGGTGAAAAATGGAGCCGAAACCGATGTGGATTGTGGCGGCACCTGCAATCCGTGCAGCCTTGGCTTAAGCTGCACGGTCGGCGCAGACTGTAGCACCAGCCTGTGCAAGCAGGGGAGCTGCCAGTACGCCACGAGTTGCAAGGACCTCTTGGCGGCAAATCCTACCGCCTCCGATGGGAAGTACACGATCGATCCAGATGCGGCCGGACCGATCGCTCCGCTTCAGGTTCTGTGTGACATGACCACCGATGGCGGAGGCTGGACCTTGGTGGGCAAGGGCCGTGAAGGCTGGAGCTGGGTCGACGCTGGGGAAGGAACCGCCAATGAACTCATGAACAACCCCACCACCAACACGGTGGCGTACCTGGACTCTGCCATCGTAGCGGCGATTGTTGGGAATCCCAACTTCAACGCTTGGAACAGCAGCCTGAAGGTCCATCGCGACAGCGGCTTCAATGACGACTATAAAATTCGTCCCAATGCTGCCACCACATTCAAGTGGAGCCTCTTTTCGGACAATCGCCACGGATGTGGAGGCAATGCCGCGAGCACACTGAGCGGCTCGGTGAACGTCTCTGCCAGTCCGCTCGGACTTGGTGGATTCAACAGCAGCAATGCAGACCTGAAGGACTTTCAAAACACCGGCAATGACTGTACCCGCATGTTTACGCCACTATGGAACAGCCATGATTGCAAAGGCGGATGGTCTACCGGAGTAAGCTGCACTCCGACGGCCATCGCGGGAATCAACAACTGCTTTATGGCCACCAACGAAGCCCACTGCATCCCGCACGTCCGTGTCTGGGTACGGGACTAGAGGAACGGCTCAAGGAAGAGGAAGCCGTTCTGCCGCAGCGGTTGACCTGTGTTTAGGGCCTTTCGAACAGCGAATAGACCGCGTAGAGCTCGTCGATGCGAACGGACAGTGGCGGCTTATCAAAGCCGAGCGCGGTGGCGTACTGACGGGCAATCTCGGTGTCGTTGCGCTCGAAGTCCCGCACGATGAATCCGGCGGCTTGCCAGTCGGCGCGGGTCCACGGATTGCGGCAGTCGCTGTCGGGATCGTAGACCGCCGGGTTGGGACTAGGACAGACGTTGTAGACAAGCAGCCGTCCACCCGGTCGCAGCGTAGCCAGCAAGCTCCGCAGGTAGTCTCCATCGGGCAGACCCAAATTGATCAGGCTTTCGGGCGGCACATCGCTCGTCGGATGGATGTAGCCCCGCTTGAGGACATTTTTGGCCAGCACAAACTCGTAACCGCTGCCGACCTGAGCCCGCACCGCCGGATCAGCGGGAAAGTTCCCGTACAGAAACGTCACGCGGCCACTGACCTCACGGCCCGGAAGCCGCACCGAACCTTGATCCCCAACGTGGGAATACAGCGCACGCAGCTTCGGCGAGGACGAAATCCCGACCGCATCGAGTCCGGCGCTCGCCATCAGCTTGAGCGGGCCGATGGCACCGGCGTACAAATCCAGGCTGCGTTTACCGACGAGCTTGGCAAGCTGTCCATCCGCGACGATGTCGATTAGTCGAGCGTGAAACAGCGGCGACCCGAGGCTACCGACGTAATAGCCCGCTTCATCGACCGTCTCAACGGAGGTACCAGCCAGGGCCGACTGTTGGTTGCGTACCTCGGCTTCGGTGAAATAGGCGCGACGATCGCTGGATCGATACAGCCGTCGCGGAGAAATTGGCACAAGCTGCGCCACCGACGCAGTGTATTCGACCGCCCAGCGCGTCCGGAGCAGCGGTGGCAGCGCCGCCGCCTCAGTGGTGAGCTTGGCCACGGTCGCTCCGATCGTCTCGGGACCGGCCACGCCCGGCGATGACAAGGGCGGCCCGCTCTGACACGCCACAAGCGACAAGGCCAAGCCGCTCGCGATCCCTGCGCTTCTCTTCGAGAAAATCATCTGTAGAAACCCTTGCATCCGTGTTTCAAAGCCGATGGTCACTCGTCAATCTACCACCTGACTTTGCCATGTTATAAGGGCCGCCATATGCCTCGTAAGGACAATAAGACGTCGTGGGCGAGCACGGCGCGGACCAAGCAGATCATCGCCGACCTCTTTGTGCATCCGCCGGTGAGCCATGCCGATCTGCAACAGCGGCTCGGCGTGGCCAGCGCACTGGACGCACGCAAATACCTGCTCGATCGCATGAGGAGCGGCCAAGTCGAGTCGACCGATGTCGAGTTGTACGGCGACCTGTTTCACATCCTGGGACTGGGCGGCGAGGCCGAATCGCTGCTCGGGCTGGTGGGTGATGCCGCGCTCGATCTGCGGACCCGCTCTTGTGCGATGGGCATCTTGCTGTCGGAGGACGCCAGCTTTGCGCCACGACTGCAAGAGCAGCTTACGCCCGAGGAGATGCTGCAAATCATCGCCCAGCCTCTGTCCGACGCGCTGATCCGCATTGAGTCCGATCCGGCCGAGGGTGAAGGGCTCGCGACAATGCTCAGCGCGATTCCTGGCGACATGATGATGCTCCTATTCGACGAGCTAGACCGCTGGCGGATCGGCGCTGGGATCGCGGCCAGCGTTGCGTACGAAGCACTGCTGCGGAACAAATCGTTGCCGATGCTGTTGCCCAAAATCGTCGAGACGCTGCTTTTGCAAGGCGATGAGGACGCGGTGACGCTGCTCGAGTCGGTCCGCGCCGAGGTCACGGAGCGCACGCAGCAGCGATTGATCCAGGGCGCGCTGCTCCGACTTCGCACGAGGCTGCTCGACGATCACAAGACCAAGTCGACGGCGGCGGTGGGATTTGTGTCGGGCTGTGACACGCTCGGCTGTTATGTGATCGTGGCGCGACGCGAAAACCCCGACCAGACGACAACGCTGGCGGTGGTGTGTCTTCATGTCAGCGGCGAGGTTCGCTCCGGTTACGTGCTGACCGGCCAGTCTTCCGAACGCGCTCAGAGCCTCTGCCAGGAGGTTGCCAGCGAGAGTGGAACGCGCTTTATTGAGGCACCGATTGCCAAGCTGATGCCGCTCGTCGAAAACGCGGCAGAAAAGACCTTGCTGGGCGGGCGACAAGTTCCCGTCGAAGCGCTGACCGCACTGCGCTTTCTGTCTCGCTTTGCGTCGGAACCACTCCATCTTCCAGAGGCGGCCGGACGACTGACCCTGACCGCACTGCGAGCGCTGCTGTCGCGACCCGAGTTTGGTGATGGTTGGCGTTTTACCCAGAGCGAACTCGACAAAGCCCCAGCGCCCAAAGCCGCCCCACGCACCCGACGAGCAACCAAAACGGACGGGGCCCCTCCGACGAAGCCGGTACCACGGTGGCAGCTCATGGCAATCGCGCTTTCCCACAATCCAGCCACCAAGCAGCGGCTGAGCAGCATGGCCCGTCACATGGCCCGCTACTACGTGATCGCGGGTGAGCCAGAGCCCGCCAAGCTGTGTCTGCTCGCGGCTGCCGACGTCGAGAAAGACTTTGCGCACAGTCGCCTGGTGCAGATTTTGGCGCAGCATACGATCGAGTGGCTCGGCGGACTGGCCGATGGGGCACTCCACCACGCGCAGTCTGGTCAAGGCTCGTCACTGATCAGCGCAGACCGGCTGTCTTGGCGACAGCAGTTAAAGGGCCGCTTTTTTGCCGGTGTGGAAAAACCGACCTCGCACGACCTGCTGGCGCTCGATTATGCGGACGAGGCGCTACAGACCATCGTGGCCACGCTGTCCTGCGCACCATCGGAAGAGTGGCCACGCTTCGAGCTTCAACAGCAGACCGCGTTCGAGCTCGCGGTCGCGTTTCGTGATCAGCTCATCCGGCAACGCGGCCCCAGCCTATCGCGCCTGCTCACTCAGTCGTCACGGCTCGTTGAGCAGACCATGAAGGTGTCGCGCTCGCTGGCAGGGCTCTTGTCATCGGCGGTGCTGACCCGACTTGCGGGCTTTGCGGGCGAGGTGTGCAGCACTTGCAAGGTCGACTGCCTCAACCACATCCACTCCAACGTCAGCCGCGAGTTCTTCTCCCTCGACCACCCTGGCCGCAAGTAAACTACTACTGGCTTTGCGAACCACGGGGGGGGAATCCATGCGGACACTTTTCACAACGTGCCTTGGCCTTGGACTTGTCGCGATGACATCCTCATCGGCACTGGCTGTCGGTGAGTCGGTAGGTGGCTTTCCAAACTGGCGTGAGCGCACGCTGCACGAGTTTATGAACCGCTCCCGCGTCGATCCGGCGGCGGATCTAGCGGCCTGTCCAGCGGCAAACTGTTTGGAAAAAGCCTGTTACAAGCCGATTGCGCCGCTGTACTTCGACCTAAACCTGGGACGGGCCGCCCGCTTTCACTCGGACGAGATGAAACAGCAGGGTTACTTCGCCCACGACTCGAAGTGCCAGGTCGTCAGCAACATCTCGTCGATTTATCCCACGTCCTGTAAGGGCGCGGCGAGCTGTGCATGCACGGCCGGCACTGCCACGGCCTGGAACGCCCGCGTGGCCCTGTTTGGCACCAACACCAGTGGTGAGATCATCGCCTCGCCAAGCGATCCCAAGTCGGCCTATTACCTGTGGCTGTACGAGCCGACCTCGGTGTCGACCTGCGGCTACAACTCGCAAAACGGCCACCGCTACAACATCCTCCAGGCCGGCCCATCGGTCGGAACGGGCGTCACCGATGCCGGAGCGTCCGTGGGTGACTTCGGCGGCGCGGCAGCAGGCAGCTACAAGATCCCGTCCGGTTCGCACTATCCCCAGAGCGGGGCCAGCATCGACATGTGGGCGAACTGGAAGGACGCCGCCGCCCCCAGCCAAGCCGTCGTCAACGTCGAAGGCACCTGCACCGCGATGACCATGAAGTTTGGCACCGCCCAAAGTGGCGCATATTCGACCACCCTCGCGGGACTCGGCACCACCTGCAAGCGCTACCGCTTCGAGTTCAAGGACAGCGCCGGCACTGCCGTCATGTTTCCCCAAACCGGTGCCTATTACGTCGGAACGGGCTGCGCGACGGATGGCTCGGACTTTTCGACCAGCCCGCCACCGAGCTGCGGCTGTACTCCGAGCTGCGGCGGCAAGCAGTGTGGTGACGACGGCTGTGGCAGCGTCTGTGGAACTTGCGACGCCACCGCGACCTGCACCGCCAACCAGTGTGTGCCAAACTCGACCGGCGGCACCACGGACGGCGGCACAACGGACGGCGGCACCAATCCCGATCCGATCGATGTCACCGCCACCGGCTGTAGCTGCAACGTCGGTCAGTCCACCGGCCCGGCCGCCGCCCAGCTCGCCACCGCCGCCATGCTACTCGGACTCGCACTGCTTCGCCGCGCCCGCAAAAACCCGGTGTAACATCGCAAGCTATCCATCATGCGCATTGATCTTGAGGTAGGAAGTCGAGGGGGGACCGACTCAGCTCGTCGCTTCAGCTTCGACCTCCCCTGCATCCGAGTGGGCCGTGGCGATGACTGTGAGCTTTCGGTGCCCACCGACTTGCTACTGAGCCGACGACAGTGCTCGCTCGAATGGCACGTTGGCACGCTGTTTCTGTTTCCCCTGCGTGGCCAAAGCGACACCATCCTAAACTCAAGTCGGGTGTCCAGACCGCTGCCGCTGTCCTCGGGCGACATCATCGAAGTGGGGGGCCAGGTCGTAAAAGTCCTGTTCCAGCAGCCCGAGCTGTCCTATCCAAGTGGGGCCGAGCGCCGTCTGACGCTGCGAGTGACTGAGCCAGGCGGTAGTCCGCACACCGTCGACTGCACCCACTCAGCGCTACGACTGTGTCAAGGCACCGCCAGCGATATCTACATCGGCGAAGCGAAGCCAAGTCGGCTGCTCGTTTCCGATCCGGTCGAGGCGGTGATCTTCTGGTCGGCGGCGGGCATGCCTCATCTGCTGGTGCACAAGTACTCGGCACCGATCGAGCGCAATGGCGAGCCGGTGGTGAGCTGTACGGTGCTGACGGAAGGCGACCTGCTCACGCTCGGGGGTGCCCAAATCGAGGTGCGCGAGATCATAAGCCCCGCCGAGCCGCCACCACCACCGCTGGGACTGCTCATTTTCGACGGTGATGCCCCGCCCAGGTGGCAGTGGTTTCCACGCAGCCGCGTCGAGGTGGGTTCGGCCAAGGGCTCGGACATCGTGCTCGCTGACGCGCAGCTGCCATCGCTTTGCTTTGCCATCGAACGACGGGGCAAAAAGCCGACGCTGATTCCGACCTCAGCGCAGCACAACCTGTACGTAAACTATCTGCGACTGACCGCCCCCATCGAGCTACTCGACGGGGACCGCATTTGCTTTGGCGAGCTGCTGCTGCACGTCGATCTCAAGACGCCACCGCCCGCCAAAGCCCAGCAGGGCGAGCGCCGG
>CALLYL010000498.1 GCA_937859535.1 uncultured Myxococcales bacterium | reverse complement strand
CGCTGTAGCATTTACTGTAACCAAGTGTTGCTCCAGTCACGCTTGGTTTCCGTCGAAATTGGCGACCCGAGGACGGACTCTGACGTTCCCTCTGCGGGGGATCGGCCGGTGTTGCGCTCTTTCCTGGACTACAGCATTGCCGAACGGTTGGGAGATTCTTCCTCTCTTCATCGGGTCACTCCGCACAAACTGAGCGTTCTACTGAACGAAAACAGCGACGGTACACATAGTTTTCGCTTCTTCGGCGCACAGAGCGGCAAGGACATCCGGAGCGATGCCACCCTAGATGCAGATACGCTGCGTTCACACGTTCGGAAGGCGCGTGGGGCGCTCCGCAAAGTGGCCTGGGGTGATGAGGAAGCCTGGAAAGGAGGCAGTGGTGGCCAGGCCTATCGCTACGCTGAACAGCCTCGCGGAAAACTCCTGGCGCAGCTTCTGGAAGACCTGATTCCTCTCGCGGTGAGCGGCTCGCGTTTTTACGTAGGAATTGTGCGGAGCTTGGTCGGGAGTACAGCGGCCAGCTATCAGCTTCAGGAGCTGATGCGGACCCCCGGATTCGTACAGATTGCCAGCAAAGTGACGGCGCGACACATCGTGCCAGCAGCTCTTCTTTACGATCAGCCGCTTGATGATGGTCAGCCTGCGAGTGCGTATCGAATCTGTCCCGCCTTTCGTGCGGCACTCGATTCGCCCAAGCCTTTGGAAGAGTCGGACTGCTTTTCCGGACACTGCCCTTCCTACGATCAAGACACCATCATCTGTCCCAGCGGATTTTGGGGCTTTCGCCACTACTTGGGAATGCCGCTCACCGGACCAAACTGCGTCGAGCCGCAGCCCCAGATTACCTATGACCAGGCACCGCATCTGTCCGTGGGCGTGTCGTTGGAACTGCGCGAGTTTGCGGTGCATGAAAGAGCGCTACGCGGACTGCGCAAAGATCTGGTGTGGCAGTGCGAGGCCAGTGCTGCCGCGATCTTCCAAATGATGCGTGAAGGCCAGTCGCACGTGGTCTACTTCTACTGTCACGGCGGAGTCATTCGCGACATGCCCTATCTGGAGGTCGGTCGCACCGATGTCATCACGCCATCGAGTCTGTTTCGCAAACATATCTGCTGGCAAGATCCGCGACCACTGGTCTTCCTAAATGGTTGTCATACCACCGCGCTGGATCCCGAGCAGGTGATGGATCTGGTAACGGAGTTTGTCGAGATCGGACAAGCCACCGGCGTCATCGGCACCGAGATCACCATCTTCGAGCCGCTCGCCCGAGCGTTTGCCGAGGACTGTTTGGGGAGATTTCTGGCAGGTCAACCGATAGGTCAGGCCATTCGCGGGGCCAGACTGGGACTCCTCAAGTCGTGCAATCCGTTGGGACTTGCCTATGACCCCTTTGTGCTCGCTACGGTTTCCTTAACCAAAAAGGACAGCTAGGGATCCGATGGGAGTCGGACTCGAGATTTTCTATCGGCGGCGGATTCTGCTGATGTGGTGGCTTGGCTTTTCGTCGGGGCTACCGCTACTCCTTACCGGCAGCACTCTGTCCGCATGGCTCAGTCAATCCGGAGTCTCCCTAGAGCAGATCGGGGTGCTGTCTTTGGTCGGTTTGCCGTATTCCTTGAAGATGCTCTGGGCTCCGGTGCTCGATCGATTTGCCGCACCCATACTTGGGAGACGGCGGGGGTGGATGCTGCTGTGTCAGCTAGCGCTCGGTGTCTGTCTGCTGGCGATGAGCCTGCGCAATCCCAGGGAATCACCCGGTGCGGTTGCAGTGATGGCGGTGCTGATTGCGTTCTTTTCTGCGAGCCAGGACATCGTTACGGATGCCTATCGCACCGACTTGCTCCAGCGGGACGAGCGCGCTGCGGGTACCGCAGTCTTTGTCTTTGGCTACCGAATCGCGATGCTACTCACTGGGGGTCTGGCCCTGATCATTGCCGAGCATGTTTCATTTCGGGCGGTCTACCTGCTGTCCGCACTGGCCATGATCGCAGGAATCATCACCACGTTGCGGGCAGAAGAGACCGAAGCCGTTCGTCCCCCGACGACTCTGCACGCGGCGGTGATTGATCCACTGTTTGATTTTTTTCGACGACGAGGCGCGGTCAGCATCCTGCTGTTTGTGACCTTGTTTCGGGTCGGCGACACCATTGCCAACGTGATGGTGATGCCGTTCCTCTTATCGCTTCAATTTAGTCCCAGCGAGATTGGCGTGGTCTATAAAGCGATCGGAATCGCGGCGACGATTCTGGGAACGCTGTGCGGTGGTGTGCTGGTGGCGCGGGTTGGCTTGTTTCGGGCGCTGCTCACCTTTGGCTGCACCCAAGGGTTGGCGAATCTGTCCTATGCGGCGCTCGCTTTGGTAGGGAAGAGCCACACGTTGCTGCTGGTCGCGGTGGGGGTTGACAACCTCTGTACCGGGCTATCGGTGGCGGCACTTGATGCCTTCCTCATGTCGCTTTGTAACAAGCGCTACAGCGCGATGCAGTATGCTCTGCTCGTCAGTGCATCGGGGGTTGCGGGGCGACTCTTGGGGGGCAGTTCAGGAGTGATCGCCAAGCATGTCGGCTGGTCCCATTTCTTTGTGGCGACGATGCTGCTTTCGATTCCGGCTCTCCTTCTACTGATCTTGGTAAGACGAACGATTCAACATGACGAACAAAATTCTATTGGAGAGTGATTTCTTTCGAGTCGAACATGATCCGACGCGGAAGCTGGTGATCATGCGGCGTTCTGCCCGGAGCTTGAGTCCACGGGATCACGCGTCAGCGCTTGAACTGGACGAAGCGATCAATGTGCTGATCTCGGTTCTGCGGACGGTGCGTGGGCAGCGTTTCCTGGTGGATGTACGGCGCGCCCCGGGCAACAACGACCCGACGGTAGAACAGCGTGTCCAACGGTTTCGCCGTCGGCTTTTTGAGCTGTTTCCGGTGTCGGCCACGATCGTTGCGACGGCAACGGGTCGCTTGCAACTCTTGAGGATGGCCCGCGAGCGAGGCGATGCGAGTGGGGTGTTTTTGGATGAAGAGGAGGCCATTCAGAGCCTCCTTGCGCGGCCGCTGTAAAAAGCTCGCCTAGAACGGAATGTCGTCTTCCGCCGCAAAGTCGCCTGGGTCGCTGTTCATTGGAGGAGGCGGCTCGGCCGGGGCCGGACGGGCGTAGCGACTCCCACCACCGCCACCACCACCCGCATAGGCAGGCTCACGGGCATAGCCGCCGCTACCGCCACTGTCGCGTGCTCCTTCCTCGCGAGCACCACCACCACCCAGGAAGACCACCGAGTTGGCGACAATCTCGGTCATGTACTGCTTTTTGCCTTCCTTGTCATCCCAAGACCGAGTCTGAAGGCGACCTTCGACGTAGACCTGTCGCCCCTTTTGCAAAAACTTCGAGCAGTTCTCCGCCGTCTTTCCCCACACCACGATGCGGTGCCACTCGGTCCGCTCGGCCGGTTGATCGTTGCGATCGCGGTAGGTTTCGCTGGTCGCGATCCGCATCTCGCACACGGGCTGTCCCGACGGAAGATACTTGATCTCGGGATTCGCACCGAGATGCCCTATGACAATGACTTTGTTGACGCTACCAGCCATGGGAGTCCCCTTTTACTTGGCGTGAGTTATTTGGAAAGGTCGATTCCCAGGACTTTGCCCAGGAAGGACAATCGATCGGTTGCTTCGTCGATGCGCTTGCCGGTTGGCTTGCCGGCACCGTGACCCGCTCGAACATCAATCCGGATCAGGGTTGGCGCGGTTCCCTTTTGGGCCGCTTGCAGCGCTGCCGCGAACTTGAAGCTGTGTCCCGGAACCACTCGATCATCGTGATCTGCGGTGGTCACCATCGTCGCTGGATAGCTCGTTCCGGGCTTCAGGTTGTGATACGGGGAGTAGGCGCGCAGCGCTTTGAACTCTGCGGCGTCGTCCGAAGAACCGTAGTCATCGATCCACTCCCAACCGATCGTAAACTTGTGAAAGCGGAGCATGTCCATGACTCCGACTGCCGGGATCGCAGCACCAAACAGCTCAGGCCGCTGGGTGATGCATGCCCCGACGAGCAGACCACCGTTTGAGCCACCAGCAATCGCCAGTTTGGGACTCGAGGTGTACTTGTTTTGGATGAGCCACTCTGCTGCGCCGATGAAGTCATCAAAGACATTCTGCTTGCGCAGCTTGGTGCCGGCGCGGTGCCACTCTTCTCCGTATTCTCCGCCGCCGCGCAGGTTGGCGTAGGCGATGAGTCCGCCGTGCTCCATCCACACCAGGTCCGCGACGCTGAAGCCGGGAACGATCGGAATGTTGAAGCCACCATATCCGTACAGATACGTTGGGTTCTGTCCGTTTTGTTGCAGTCCCTTTCGGGAGGTCAAAAACATCGGGATCTTGGTGCCATCCTTGCTGGGATAGAACACCTGTTTGGTCTCGAAGTCCTGCGGATTGAACTTGAGCTGCGGCTGCTTCCAGACCTTGCTCTCGAACGTGGTCAGGTCCAGGCGATAGATGATCGGTGGAGTATTATAACTCGTGAATGCGTAAAATGTCTCTTTGTAGTTCCGTCGCCCACCGAAGCCCATCGAGGTTCCCAGGCCCGGTAGCGCAATGTCTTTGACCAGCTTGCCGGTGCGATCGAAGACCTTCACTTGCGTGGTCGCATCGTGGAGATAGCTCGTGACAAACTGGTTGTTCACCAGTGCGACATGCTGGAGCGTATCCGCAGACTCGGCAATCAGATCACGCCGCTCGCTGGGCTTGCGGACATCGATTGCGATGACCTTCGCTTTGGGACTCTTGAGGTCGGTCTTGAAGTAGAACACCGGACCATCGTTGTCGATGAAGGTGTATTCCGCATCGAAGTTGTTGATCAGCTCGACAAACTTACTGCCCGGTTTGTCGAGCGCTTTGTACAGGATGCGGAACTTGTGATCGGTGCCTTTGGAGACCGTCACGATCAGGTACTTGCCATCATCGGTGACGGCTGGCACAAACTGCCATTCCTTGTGCGTCTTGTCCTCATAGACGAGCGCGTCCTGCGATTGCGGAGTGCCCAGGCGGTGGTAGTACAGCTTGTGGAAGAAGTTGAGGTCTTCGAGGCTCTTGCCGATGTTCTTCGGTTCGTCGTAGCGTCCGTAGAAGAAGCCTTTGCCGTCCTTGCTCCAGGCGACTCCCGAAAACTTGATCCACTTCACCACATCGGGAAGGTCTTTGCCGGTCTGGAGATCACGAACGCGCCACTCCTGCCAGTCCGATCCCGCTGCGGACAGGCCGTAAGCCATCAGGTTGCCATCCAGCGTGACTCCCAGACCAGCGAGCGCGACCGTTCCGTCCTTCGCGAGCGTATTTGGATCGAGTAGGAGCTGCGGCGTCCCGTCGAGGGCAGCCATCGTGTACAGCACACCCTGGTTTTGGAGCCCGGTGTTGTAACTGTAGAAGTAGCGATTCCCTTCCTTGAAGGGAGCGGAGAACTTTTCGTAGTTCCACAGCTCGGTCAGCCGCTGCTTGATCTTGTCGCGGCCTGGAATCTTTTCCAGGTACGAAAACGTCACCTTGTTCTGTTCTTCGACCCATTTTTGGGTCTCTGCCGAGTCGAGTGATTCCAGCCAGCGATAGGGGTCTGCGACTTTTTCGCCGTGGTATTCGTCGACCTGGGTGACGGTCTTGGTGGTCGGATAGATCAGCTTGGCATCGGTCATGACAGGTGGAGGGGACTTGCCTGCGGACACAGCACCTGCCTGGGGAGGCAGTGCCCACACCAAAGCTCCGACGGACAGAAAGCCGCCTAGGGTCAGAAATCGGAAGGGATGTCGAGCAAGAAGGGAAGACATGGCGGCGGACTATAGCTGAAAAATTTGGCTCTAAACGGAAACTTGTGGTTCCGTGCCGAGCCATGGCGATTCGGCTCAGCGACTTAAATCCGCCGCAACGCCAGGCGGTCATCACCACCGAGGGTCCACTGCTCGTGCTCGCGGGCGCAGGCTCGGGCAAGACGCGGGTGATTACCTATCGGATTGCCCACCTGCTGGAAAAGGGGGCCCGTCCCGAGTCGATCTTGGCGGTGAGCTTTACCAACAAAGCT
>CALLYL010000497.1 GCA_937859535.1 uncultured Myxococcales bacterium | reverse complement strand
TCTAGACCAGCCAAAGACCCTGCGGTGTAGGGGTGAAGGGAGGTCTAGACCAGCCGAAGACCCTGCGGTGTAGGGGTGAAGGGGGGTCTAGACCAGCCTGGCTACTTCCTCGGCTTGATGAGGACGCGGTGCATTTGTTGTTTGAGGATGCGGTGGACGTCTTTTAGTTCGTCGAAGAGCTGGATGTCGCGGTTGAAGCCGCCCAAGGTGCCTTGGCCACTGTCAAACAGGTGGATGAGATAGCGGGCATCTTGGGTCAACCGCTCGCCACTTTGTACGGCGGCGCGGAAGTGACGCATCGACTCGCTGAGGTCGTGCCGGCGGGTGGGGCCAAACAGGACCGCCAGCTCGCCGAGTCGGTTTTGCAACAGTTCGGTGCGCTTGCCAAGCAGCGAGGCTTGCGTCACAAGCGGTCCAAGGGTGGTCTGTAGTTCACGCAGTTGCATCGGCGCGTGCGTGATGCCTGCCGCCTGGAGTCGCTGTTCCAGGCTGCGTAGGGTGAGCAGTGTCGCGGTGCCTTGCACGCCAATCCGCAGCATCTGGCCG
This sequence comes from uncultured Myxococcales bacterium, assembly GCA_937859535.1. Classification (GTDB taxonomy): domain Bacteria; phylum Myxococcota_A; class Polyangia; order Palsa-1104; family JAEUJZ01; genus JAEUKA01. Next base: position 9,358 of record CALLYL010000497.1, on the reverse strand, counting down.
CTGTCACCGACCCGACCCAGTCGCTGGCTGAGCGAGCCAAAGGCCGCCACCGCTTCTTCCCAGTCGGGGCGCAGCTCGTGGGCTTCGCGCAGGATGGTTTCGACGCTGAGATAGACGTTGCGAAGGAGCTGGTCGAGGTCGGCGGCGTCAATTCCGGTTAGGTACTCTCCGTCCGACAGCGGCAGACCCTTCTGGGCGTTGGCATCGGGTGGACCCACTTCGATCACCGCAGGCGACAAAAGCGTCGGGTTGCGCGGTACAAACGTCGAGTTCTGGTACAGACGAGCACCCGCCTTGCGCAGGATGCGTAGCTCCATTTCGACGAGCGGTCCCCGCTGTGCAAGCTCCTTGGGATCGCCCGGACGTGGACGGTAGCGACGAATGGCGGTCAGCTCGCCGATGCGCTCGCCTGCAAGCTGGACCTCGGCCCCGGTGTAAAGCTGGCCACTGCGCCGGACGAGTAGGTGGATGGTCAGCGACTTCCCGAGCGTGTGATCCGCCGTCAGCAGCGCCACCGCGACCAAAAAGGTCAAGAGCAGCGTCGTCACCGCCCCCAAAAGCAGGTGCAGTTTCTGGTTCCCGGCATCAAACGGCGGGCCGAGGCTCACGGGCTATTCCTTCCAGAAGAACTTCCACGGGTTGCGCTTTAGGTCGCGGGTCAGCTCTTTGAGATCGTCGTAGACCTGCTGGTCGGTCATGAGCGCCCCGACCGTGCCTTTGCCGCGCTTGACATCGCCGAGCAGCGACTGGGCATCACTGGCCACCGCCGAGACCTTGCTCGATAGCGTGAGCAGCTCGTCGAGCGAGCGCTGAAGCTTCTTCTTTTCTTCTGGTCCCACCAGCGCCGCCAGATCGCCGACTCCATCGAGGGCTCGCTTGGTCTTTTGCATAAGGGGGGCAATTTCGCCGCGTAGCTCCGTCGAGATCGTCTCAATATTGACCAGCGTCTTGTGCAGCTCTTCGCCGCTGCCGATGCCCTTGTCGAGCTTGGTCACCAGATCGGCGGTCTCGGCGGTCAATCGATCCAGGTCGACGAGCAGCTTCTTGACCTCGGCCTCATTATCGCCAAGGAGCTTATCGAGGCTACGCGCCACTTTCGCCGAGGAGCGAAGCAGATCCCGCAGCGACTCTTTGTCTTCGCGCAGCAGCCGGGTCACCGCGTCGAGAAACTCATACAGCCGGGCGATGATCAGGTCGCTCCGGGGTGGATCGATGCCGCGCACCTTGCTACCGGGCTTTAGCAGCTCTTTGCCGCTCGTGCCCGGCGAAATCTCTAGGTACTGCTCACCAAGGACGCCCTGGGTGTTGACGAAAAACTCGGCGTCTTCGTGGATGGCCTTGCGGGCGCGATCCTCAAGCTGCACCGTCAGGCGAACCTGGACCCGGCGATTGACGTCTTTATCGAGGTCACCGCCGAGAAAGTCGATCTTTTCGACCTTGCCAACCTTGATCCCCGAGATTTTGACGGGCGCGCCTTCATGGATGTTGCCCGAAAAGTCATAGTCGACGTAGATGCGGCTCACCGGGCCAAAGGAAAAGCCGCCGAGAATCGCGATGAACATCGCAAGCAGGCCGAGCGACACCACGACGAGGGTGGCAACCTTTAGCTCTAGGTGCTTCATGGAGGGAAAAACCTACCACAGAAGTGAGCCTCTGATTTTTGGCTGTAGCGGGTGGGGTTTGCTGTAAAACCTTCGCCCATGTCTTTTGACCTGAAGAGTTATCTGTCGGAGCGACGCGAGCTGGTCGAGGCTGAGCTGGCACGGGTGGCGAAGCTTCCAGCCTTGGTTCACGGGAGCGCGGGACTTGTGCCAAAGACGCTCTCCGACTCGATGAACTACAGCTTGCTCGCGGGTGGTAAGCGGCTGCGTCCGATCCTGGCGCTGGCGGGCTGCGAGGCGATGGGGCAAAAGCCCGAGGTGGCGCTGCGCTTCGGTTGTGCGGTCGAGATGATCCATACCTATTCGCTGATCCACGACGATCTGCCAGCGATGGACAACGATGACTTTCGACGCGGACGTCCGACCAACCACAAGGTCTACGGCGACGCGATGGCGATCTTGGCTGGGGATGCGCTGCTCACCGATGCCTTTGCGCTGGCGACGCAGAGTCCGGCTGCTCCCGAGGTGCTGATCGAGATCGTGCGCGAGCTGTCGTTTGCCGCCGGTTCGCCGGGCATGGTCGGGGGTCAGGTCATCGACGTCGAGGCGACCGGGAAGCCGATTGATCTGGCGCATCTGAAGGTGCTGCACGCGATGAAGACCGGCGCGCTGTTCGATGTGTCGCTGCGGGGTGGGGCGCGGCTCGGTGGGGCGACGGTAGAGCAGCTTGCCCAGGTTCGGGTCTATGCGCAGGCGCTTGGGCTGGCATTCCAGATTGTCGATGATGTGCTCGATGTGACGCAGGATCTGGCGACCCTGGGCAAAGACCCTGGATCGGATCGCGAGGCGGGCAAAACCACCTACGTGGACCTGCTGGGCGTCGAGGGAGCGCTCGGTCATGCTCGTCAGGTGATGGACGAGGGCATCGCCGCGCTGGCACCCTTTGGTCGTTATGCCGAGCCACTGCGTGCCCTTGGGAACTACACGGTCGATCGCAAAAATTAAGCGCAGGATGTACTTCTTTTCGGGTCGCTGCGATGCTCGTGGCGAGGTGATGGTTCGCTGATGAAGCTCGATCGTCCGTCGCAACCGTGTTTGCCACCGCGCTTTGCGAAGAGTGGCTACTTGCAGACCTTGCTGGGTAACTACCTGCGCTCGCCGCCGTTTTCGGCCACGCCGACCCGCACCGAGATCACACTTGCAGACGGTGATCGACTGGTGGCCAAGGTCTTTGCGCCTTCACCGGAATCTCCGGAGCGGGCGCGCAAGGTGGTGCTGTGTGTGTTCCACGGACTCGGCGGCAACGATGAGCGGCACTACATGCGGCGGGTGGTGGACCTGGGCGTGCGCCGTGGCTGCGAGGTCTGGACGGTCAACCACCGAGGCTGCGGTGAAGGGCGTGGGCTGGCTCGCGGGATCTATCACAGCGGCGTCGCCCCGGATATCAGCGCCGTAGTGGCCGAGGTCCATCGTCGCGAGCCCAGCACCTTGGTCATCGGAGTCGGCTTTTCGCTCAGTGCCAACGCGCTGCTTTTGTGCCTGGGCGATGGCATGAACGGACCTCACCACAAACCGGACGCGGCGATTGCGGTCAATCCACCGATCAACCTGGCCCGCTGTTCCGAGCTGATCTGCGCACCGCATCACTTCATCTACAACCTGTACTTTTTGCGCGGCTGCGTGCGCTACGTCCGCCAGCGGGAGGCCGACGGACTGATTCAGCAGGGCCGCTATCCGGTTCACCTGCGGATGTCGCTCAAGGAGTTCGATGATGCGTTCACCGCACCGATGGGCGGTTTCCGCGACAGCCTCGACTACTACGAGCGCTCCAGCGCGATGCCGCATCTGCATCGCATCACCCAGCCGACCGTCATCATTCATGCCGAAGATGATCCGTTCATCGATCCCGCCGACTTTCACCGCGCCAGCTTTGGCAGCGGAGTTCACCTGCACCTAGAACAGCACGGTGGGCACCTTGGCTATGTGGCCCGCGACCAGCCGTATCGGCGCTGGCTGGACTACGGAATGGGACACTACCTGGACCAGCTTCTGTCGCTGTTGCGGGCGTAACAAAAACGGACCATCAGGTGGTCAACTTTGGCCATCGTGAGACGGGGCCATCCTTCGCTATGCTGTTACGCAGGTGTGTCTGCGTACACCGTGAAGGACGGTCTCTATGATCAAAAACCCTGCCTTGCGAACCCTGCCGCTGTGCCTGATGTTTGCGATGTGGACTGGCTGTGGGAAGGATACCTCGACGGTTCCCTACGAAGAGCCACCCACACTCATTCCTGATGCGCAAGGGGTGTACGACCTACACCTGGCACCTACCGAGGTCAAAATTGGCGACAAGCGCTACTGCTTGCGCGGCTACAACCGCCACGTTCCCGGTCCGACGATTCGGATTGCAGCGGGCACTGACCGGCGGGTGCGAGTGAACCTGCACAATGACCTGCTCCGGAAGGACTTTCGCGAGATCGCAGGCATGGAGGGCTACGCCAAAAAGTCCTGCCATGACTTCAACCTGACCAACCTGCACGCGCACGGTGCCCACGTTCAACCAAACTACGCGACGCCACTTGCTTCCGATCAGTGCTTCGGTGAGGGCTGTGCTGCGGGTGGGCGCTACTACGGTGACAACGTACTGTTGGAAGTCGGCCAAGGAAAAGTGGCCCAGTATCGCTGGGATCTCGATGAGGACGGAGTTCACGAAGCCGGGACTGACTGGTATCACCCGCACATCCACGGCAGCACCGCGATTCAAGTGATCAACGGGGCGATGGGAGCGCTCATCATCGAAGGAGAGATCGACAAAGTTCCGGGGATTGCCAAAGCCACAGAGCGGGTGATGGTGATGCATCAGGTGCCGATCGACTCGGAGCAGACGGTGCCTCTTGCCGACGGAGAAACCTGCCGTGAAGAGACTCTGTCGGTGAATAACTTCCTGACCGTAAGCCAGTTTAGTCCGACGCTGATCAACGGCAAGCTCCGTCCGCGCATGGTCACTCCACCTGGTCAGGTCGAGCGCTGGCGGATGATCTATGGTGGGAATCCCGATGAGATGGGAATCAAGCTCCACCGATCGCTCGACGACAAGTGTGGATCATGGGATGTCCTAAACCCGATCGAGCTGACCCAGATTGCGCGAGACGGACAGACTCTGCCGCAGTTTTACAAAAGCGATACGATCTGGGTATCACCGGGCTATCGCGTCGATTCGATGGTCAAGATGCCGACGGAAAAACAGACGCTGTGTCTGGTGAGTCGGCGGATTCGGGATCTGACTGGATCGGTGATTGCGGTGATCGATGTCGATCCGGCAGCGGGTGAGCCCACGGAAGTGAACCTTCCGGAGCAAAGTGCGGTGTCCGCGCATGCGCAACCGACGAGCTGGATGGGAACGGTGGAAGGAAAGTCCATGCAAGTAAGCTGCGATAGCGTAAAGACGCCGCAGCAGAAGGTCGTGCTGCTGGTTCCGACCACAGAAGGCTCAGCCACGGTGGGACCGACTCCGGTGCTGGCATCGTGCGATCCGGGGGCCTATCACCAGCAACATGAGATCGATCCCTCTTTACCTACCTGTGTCTGTCCAAGCCCCAACATTAGCTGTCGGCGCTTTGATGAGCGGCGCGCTTGGGGCTACCGCAGTGATCGCGTAATGACGGTCGGTTCGTCGGAAAAGTGGGAAGTCCGAGCCTTCGATGGCCATCCGTTCCACGTTCATATCAACCCCTTTTTGGTCTGTCCCACAAACTCGAACAAAGAGCCCAACTTTCCCCACTGGCGCGATACCTACTGGGTCCAAGCGGAAGATGGTGCCCGCGAGTTCCTGATGAACTTCCGAAAGTACACCGGACAGTTTGTGATGAAACAGATGAAGCCAAGTCTTCGTCGAACATGGGACTCTGTTTGAGTGTTTTGGGAAGTAGGCGGGAAGTTTGCTAGAGTGCCCCCAATGAATGACCCGCCCCTGCTGATTCGGTTTGTCGAAAACACGCGGCTGCGTCGCGAGGCAGCATTTTCTTCTGGGTTGCCGATCATCGGAAATGGTCCTCCGGGTACGTTCGTGGTGTTTCCAAATGGTCGCGAAGTGCCGCTTCCTACCGATCAGATTGTGGCAAGTCATGACGACAGCGGGGCCGCGCTGGTTTCCTTTGGGGGACTTCGCTTTGATGGCTTGGAAGGTGGTCAGTTCGTATTCCGTCGTGTCAAAGAGCTGTGGCCCGACGAGCAGCTTTCCTCCGAACGGAGTCGCAAGATGACGCTGCGGGTCGATATGGTGGCAGCGATTTTTGTCCGAGGAGTGCTGGTGTGGCCGACACGGGAGCAGATGAATTGAAGATCTGGGTCGATGCCGATGCGCTTCCTGGTGAGATCAAAGACATCATCTTGCGGGCCGCCAGTCGGGTACAGTTACCGACGATCTTTGTGGCCAACAAGAACGTCGATGTTGGGATCGGAAGGTGGGTTTCGTTTGTGCGGGTGTCCAAAGGTGCCGATGTGGCGGACTTCTACATCGTGGAACAGAGTGCGGCCAAGGATCTCTGTGTGACCGCAGACATTCCGCTGGCAGCCGCGCTGGTGGCCAAGGGACTGACGGTGATCGATCCTCGCGGTGATCTGTATTCCGAAGCGACGGTGGCCGAGCGGTTGTCGATCCGTGACTTCATGGCCGGACTGCGCGATGCGGGTGTCCAGACCGGAGGCCCTCCGCCGTTTAGCGCCAAGGCCAAGCAGCAGTTTGCAGCGCGGTTCGACAGTCTGCTTCAGAAGGCGCTGCGCGAAAGCAGAGTCTGACCCGCAGGATTTCCCTCTCGGTGTCCATCAGCAGCAGGGAAGTTCACCCCGCTTTCGCGATGGGAGTCACCTTCTGTGATGCACTGTCACAAACTCAATCACGAAGACGAAGGGATGATGGAGCTGCTTGAAATCTGCGCGCCCGGTGACCTGAACTGTCTTTGTCAGGGCATCGACATGAGCGGTCAGTGTATAAGCCAAGCCGACTGCAAAGCCGGCGACAAGCGCTGCCAGTACGCCAAGACCGCAACCGCTGCCTATCCGCTACCTCCGGCACCAAATCCGATGCTCTGCGGATCGTAGCTTGCTTCGCCTGTTGCAAGGTACAATGGGAGACATGGAACCGATGCCGCCGATTGTACGGATTGCCATGCCTGCGCTGCTGCTCGTGGTCGGGCTGTTGTTCGTGGGCTTTGGGGTGCTGCGCCCAGAGTTTGTGTGGAGTATGGGCAAGATCCAAGCGGGCCGCCGGATGCTTGGGGATGGGGGAACGGCGGCGTTTTTGATCGGGACCGGAGTGGTGCTGCTCTGTGGCGCGGTGGTGGTGTTTCTGAAGCTACGGTCGCGTTAGTCGATCGCGATGGGAGCGGGACCACCGGGGGGTCGTCTCCCCACAAAGCCGCCCCCGATCTGGAAGCAGTGGTACGGGGTGGACATGTGTAGGTGTGCCCCGACCTGGCTTATGGCCCGTGTGATGTCGCTGAGTTCGTCCCACAAAAACTGGTGCGGCAGAGCGCGGGCGGTGGGGGTCTTTCTGCGCAGAAAGTCCGTTCCTTCTGGATAGAAATCGGCACCCCCTTCGGAATACAGAGCCAAGCAGGTCGAACCCGTAGCAGCGCATAGGTCGGCCAAAAACTGTGCTCCAGTGCAGCAGTTTTCTGTCGGTAACAGCCACTTTTCAGGAGGTGCCAGAAGGAACTCCCAGGTGTGCTCGATCATGATGCCGCGCTCTTGGCGTCGTGTCGCAAACACCGGAGACAGCGCACCATGCTTTTCCAAAAGGGCGGTGCCGATTCCGCTACTGACGGTCGATTGCCCGCTGAGATTGGGCCCGCTATCGACATGGACCAGCGCGGCTTGGCCTTGGTGCTTGAGCAGATAACAGCAGCCCGCATAGCCGATCAGCGTCGGGTCTTCACCATAAAACGGAACGGCTACTACTTCTCCGCCTTCACCGAACGGAACGGACTGGCCGGGTCGCAGCGTGCGGACTTGCGCAAAGCCAAGGTGCTTAAGGAGCAGCTCTGTACGAGGCAACAGCACCTGGTTGCGATCCTGCTCAGGAACGTAGATCGGAACCTGTTTGGGAAGTCGCAGTAGCGTCGGTAAGTGAACATGATCCCAGTGATGATGGGTGATGAAGATCGCCGCGAGCGGAGGCAGTTCTTGTGGAAAAGGAGGCCGCTCCTCATCGCTCACGCTGGCGGACGGGAGCCAGGGATCGACCAGTACCAACTGCCCTCCCAAGTTCGCCAGCAGCGTCGCATGACCCAGGTGCATCACCGTTCCTGCTGGGAGCTGCTCCGCGAGGTCGGAGTCTTTGGGCGCTGGAATCAGCAGCCCCTGTGCCACAAGCTGATGCCACAGCATGCGCGCCGTGGGGCCGAGCTGCGGAATCAGCTCGCGCACAGCCTGGGTGGTGCAGCCATGTTGCAATCGCTGAAGCAGCTCGCCACAGCTCCGCAACGCGGCGTGATCGTGCTCTGTAGCTGGTCCCGTATCACTGCGCAGTGGCAGGATGCGGGGCTCCTTTCCCGCAGATTCGGACTGTCGATCGGGGAACATCCGCAGGGTTCGCAGCGGGTATTGAACCGTCTCTGTTTGGAGCGGCCGATTCGCAGTGATCGCAAACGGAGCGGTCGTGAGGGTTAGGGCCTGCGCAAGATCCGGACTTTGGGCGAAGGCTTCCTGGCATAGCGCAGTCAGGACGTGCAGGGCTTGGGGAATCGGCAATGGCTGCTGTCGGCTGAGCGCGGCGCTGAGCATGTCGCGATAGGCCTGCCGAAGCTGGGCCGCGAGTCGTTGCAGAGGGTCGAGGATCGCTGGCGGTACAAACAGACTGATCGGTAGGGAGGACTGCGGACTGACCGAGTGGCCACGATGGCGCTGCGGCTGTGGCTCGATCTCAAGCACTGCGTATGGACTTAGCGCGACCTGTGGGGGCAGCTCCTGTTCGGATGGAATGTTGTGGAGGACTCCTGCGGAAAGCAGCTCGCGGATCGCGGCCTCATCAATGGCGCGGCCCATGTGTAGCTGGAGCAAGCTGTGAAGGAGTGCTTGGGATAGCGTAAGCTCGCGGTGGCCCACAAACGCCCGTGTGTACAGTCGCCCCGCACGCTCTTCTGTTTCGATACGAAGCTTGTCAGTAAGAACGAGCACAGGGCATCCCTTGGCGGATCTTACCAGCCCGTGATGGCGTTCCAGGCACTACGGGCACCGCGACCGACGGCACCGGCGGCATTGCTGATGCCACTGCCGACCGCAGAAGCAGCGCTGCTGACGCCACGACCGACGGCGGAAGCACCACTTGCGATGCCACTACCAACGGCGGAAGCGGCGTTGCCGATCCCGCGACCGACGGCGGAAGCACCATTTACGATGCCACTACCGACGGTGGAAGCGGCGTTGCCGATGCCACGACCGACCATGGACAGACCGCTGCCAACCGCCGAAGCGGCGTTGCCGATGCCACGACCGACGCTGGCTAGGCCGCTACCAACGGCGGAAGCGGCGCGACCGGGACCACCGTGAGTTGCCCAGTCCCAAGCACCCTCGATGCCTCGCTGCACCACGGATCCGGGTGCGTATCGGCCCATCCCAAGCCCATTCATGAGGACGTTGGTTCCCATGAGCGGCATCGTGAGCAGGTCACCGATCGGGTTTTCGGTCTTGTAGTCAAACGACACCGGACCCGCATCGAAGCCGAAGCCGTACTCGCGTCGGCCATCGTGATCGGCGTC
>CALLYL010000496.1 GCA_937859535.1 uncultured Myxococcales bacterium | reverse complement strand
AGCCAGTGATAGATGCTGCGCTGCTGAAACGTGTACGTCGAGATTCGCTCGAGCGCGGTCACGAAAGTGTCCTTCACAATGTCTTCCGCTTGTGCACGATCTCCGACGCGACCCAGGATTCCCATGAACAGCGCCTCGGCGTGGGAGCCAAGGATCGGTTCCAGAGCGGCCAGATCGCCGGCTTGGGCTTTCTCGACGGCGCGCTTTTCCCGCTGCAGCAGGGCGCTCCTCTGGATCGAGTCGTCCGGGCCTGTCCGGTCAGGGTGCACGAGCTTGATTCTCCGTCTTAACGAACGAGCGAGACGGACCTTACAGTTGGGGCACGGTGTCGTACCCGACCTAAGCGTCCGAACAGGGGTCTTCTTACTTGAGGGTCAGAGAGAAGGCCGCGACGGTTTTGCCGCAGGTCTTACACTCGGGGAACTGAATGGACTGCATCTTGGCGAAGACGCATGCTGCAACTGGTGAGCTCGTCGAGCCGTTGACTCGAACAGATGACACTGCACCGGTGCCCTTGACGATGAATTCCAGATCGATCTTCTTGGTCGTCGGGCTTCGCGCCGCTTCTTCGCGTAGACAGCCTGACAGCACCGAGAACTTCGACATCATCGTCTTCTGAATGTCGTCGGCGGAGAGCGTATCGCCACCGTCGTTGAAGTCGACATTCTGCGAGTCGTCGAAGGCTCCGTTCTTCGGGCCCACCTTCTTTTTCTTCTTTGGCGGCGCTGGTGGCATCGGCTGCATTGCGATCTGCAAGCCTTTGAGCGGGTCGTCGGTAAACTGCGGACCCGCCTGCTTGACCACCTGCGGCTTGGGCCTCGTGATCAGCCAGATACCGATGCCGGAGCCCGCCACCACCACTGCCGCGAAGATGCCCGCGAGCATCTTGACGACGGCGCGGTTGTACTTGGCGCGCTCGGCCTCCTCTTTCATCTGGCGGTCGAGTTCCATGTGCTTGGCGGTCCACTCACGGGACATCTGGCCAAGCAGCGGGTGATCCGCGACGCGACGCTTGTCGTTCGTCTCGGTGTCCGTGATCGTGTGCTCAGCCGAGATCGAACCGCGCTCGATCTGCGCTTTGACATCGCGCAGTGAGAATGGACCGTAGTCCATTCGATCGTCCTTGGTGATGAGCCACCGCTCGTGCTCCTCGTCGATCGCACCTGCGTTTTTTGGAGGAGGCAGCCCCGGCAAGTTGCCTGCCGGACGCATCGCCGAGATCGAGCCGCTGCCGCTGCCCTGCATGGACGGCACCGCTCCACCTTCTGGACCACGTAGGCCAGGCAATGCTGGCACGTTGGCTGGCCCACTGGCTGGCTGCGTGCCATCGGCTTGCGGTGCGGACCCGGCGCCGCCTTCAGTTCCAGTCTCTTGCTTTGCCGAAGTGTCTGACATGTCTCTCTGGTGGCGGCCACCCCGCTCCGTCGCCCGTTCGGAGCCGAGTTTGCCGCTCATCAATGACGGTCTGCTGCATGTCACTAAAGGGCCACCGCGCACCCTTCATGAGGCTCTCGGGCGGAGCGCCTCGCGTCCATAGTACCGAGTCTTCACCGACCCGGTCAACGCCGCCCTTTCACATCTCAAACCCGCTGGTAAGAGGCAGGTCTTGTTCCCACCGTTCCCCAACAGCCCCCACAACCGGCCCTTTTGTCTGAATTTGAGCGTCGGTGTACCGCAAGGAACGCTTGACACTCCGATCTTCGCGATGGTATGAGGCCGCCTGCGCTTTTGGGGCGTCGACAAGCGGTAAGTCACGGGTCTTTGGAACCCGCATTCGTAGGTTCGAATCCTACCGCCCCAACTGTTTTACCAACTGCGGGCACTGCGGGCGTGGTGTTGGTGCGGATCGCTCGTGCCGGGAACCACATCTTATGATCAAAGCCCTCAGCATCTTCTCTGGTAACGCGAATCGCGAACTGTTCGAGTCGATCTGCAGCGTGATGGAGGTTTCACCCGGCGCGTCCCTGGTGAGCAACTTCTCCGATGGAGAAACCTTCGTAGAGATTCGCGAGAACGTCCGCAACGTCAACTGCTTCGTGGTCCAGCCGACGTGCTCGCCGGTCAACCAGAACTTGATGGAGCTGCTCATCATGATCGATGCGCTCAAGCGTGCATCGGCGGGCTCCATCGTTGCTGTCGTGCCCTACTACGGCTACGGTCGGCAGGATCGCAAGGTCAAGCCAAGGACGCCAATCTCCAGCAAGCTCGTCGCCGATCTGATCACTGCTGCGGGGGCTGATCGCTTGGTTTCGGTTGATCTGCACGCCGGTCAGATCCAGGGGTTTTTCGATATTCCCGTCGACCATCTCTACGCAATGCCGGTGTTTATCGAGTACCTGCGCAATCGTGGTCTGACCCGCGAAGAGACTGTGGTCATTTCTCCGGACGCCGGCGGTGTCGAGCGTGCTCGGGCTTTCGCCAAGCGGATTGAGTCGACCATGGCGATCATTGACAAGCGTCGTCCCCAGCCGAACGTGTCCGAGGTGATGAACATCATTGGCGACGTAAAGGGTAAGCACGCCGTGATCATCGACGACATGATCGACACGGCAGGCACCGTGACCCAAGCGGCGAAGGTCATCCTCGATCGGGGTGCCAAGAGCGTCCTCGCCTGTGTGACGCACGGCGTGCTGTCGGGCCCTGCCATTCAACGAATCAATGACTCGGTGCTGTCGGATGTCATCATCACCGACACGATCCCGCTGTCGGCGGCGGCACGAGCTTGTCCCAAGATCCAGGTGCTCTCGGTCGCCAAGCTGCTTGCCGAGTCGATCAAGCGGATCCATCACGGCGACTCGATCTCCAGCCTCTTCGTGTAGCTAGTACAGAAGGCCGATATCGGCGGCTTGCTTTTTGACCGTCTCGCGGACCTTGCCGTCGAATCCACCCTTGGCTGGGGCTGCGCTATTTTTGAGGTAAGCGTCGCGCTTGGCGGCAAGACCATTGATTTGGTTTAGCACCTCGTCGCGGGCCTTACGTTTGTCCTCGATGAAGCGGCTGCGCTCGGTGGCGCTCATGGCCTGCATCGGTTCGGGGAGAGCGCTCGGTGCCACAGCTTCCATGCGGATCTTGTTGTTGGCGACATCGTCGAGGAGATCGCCATCGCTGACCGCCGCAGCGTGGCCTCGGGTCTTGGCCAGTCCAAACCAACCCGCCCGGGCCGCCTGGGCTTCAGCGGGGGCATCGAGACTGTGCTCGGCCTTCTTGCGAATCATCGACCGTCGTTCAGCATCGCCATAGGGGATCGCTGTTTCGGTGAGCGCTCGGTTGAGCCGTGCCATCTCCTCGTCGTACGGAGTCCTCACATCGGCCATGCCGCCCGACTGATCGATCGTGGAAAAGTCGCCGCCGGTCAGGTTGGCGATCTCGGTGAACGAGACGCGGGTGTCATCGTCGCTGCCGCAGCGAACCGTGTTGATGCGGATGCCTCGGCTCTTGGCTTCGCGGGCAATGGCTCGGTAGTCGAGCCCGTCCTGGTAGTCGCTGTGAGGTGGGGCATCTCCGACGAGATAGACCAGCTTGAGGGAGTTTTTGCTGGCCGACCAGTTGCTGCGATAGACGGCTTCGTGGAGTGCTTTGGCGACGTGCTCGGGGGTGTCGCCACCGCCGCCAGCCGCAAACGAGGTCAAGTTTTGATACACACCATCGATGTCATCGGTCAGATCAAAAAACTTGGTGACGTATTCATCGCCGACATCGCGATAGGCGACCAGTCCAACCCGTAGCTCGGGGGCTGGCTGACCTTGGGCGATGAAGCGCGCCATTTCCCAGACTTTCTTTTTGGCACCGCTGATAAGAGAGCTCATCGAGCCGGTCGTATCGAGGACAAACACCACATCGACCTGGGGACGCTGCACCGGCTTGGGCGCAGTGACGAGCACTGGCTGCGGCTTTTCGACCGGCGGGGTCGCGTGGCGGGGTAGCGACACTGCGGCCCATAGCCCGAGGGCCGAGGCACTGGCAACGAGAAGGTAGCTGAGGGTGGGTCGGATGCGCTCCATCGACATTTGCTCCTAAAGCAGGCGGTATGCGCATAGAACGCGGCACAACGCGGACGGATCTAGCTTCTCACGACCGCCAGCCGTAAACCATGTATCCCGTCGGTGGAGGAGCGTGTGGAGGAGCGTGTGGAGGAGCGTGTGGAGGTGAGGCTAAGACTCGGTGCGCTGGCGGTAAAAGCGAAGGAAGAAACCCAGCACCGGCGTGAGCAGCGTGATGATCGACAAGCCAAATAGAAGGAAAGTGATGTCGACGCCAAGCGAGCTGGAGTTTGGATTCAGTCCCCAGCGGACCGCCAGGATCTTGCCGCGTGGGCGACGCTTCCCAAAGATTGGTCGGCGCGGCTCAAGCGGCTGACAGTCTGAGGCGATCACTTGGCGGCCGAGCACTCGCGAAGGGCTTGGCGGGCGTCATCGAAGGCTTGCGCCGGAACCACGGTGCCGCGCACGAACTGATAGACATCCTCCATCGCCTTTTGCCACGCGCCAGGATCCGCCGACTGCACGACCGTGACGCCTTGGCTTTTCAGTTTGGCGATCGAGTCGTCTTCCATCTTGCGGACGTCCTGATCAATCTTGGCGCTGGCCTCGCGGAACACGGCGAGCAGCTTGGGCCGCAGGTCCGCCGGGATCTTGTCCCAGATGTCCTTGTTCACCACCGTTACACCGGTGAGAGAGGAGTACGGCATGTCGAGCATGAACTTGGCCTTGCTGTGCATGTTGCCGGCGAGCACCAGCACCGGCGGATAGCACAGCGCATCGATCTTGCCGGTTTGGAGCGACGGAACCAGGTCCGCGCTGCTCAGCACGACCGGCTTAAAGCCCGCCTTTTCCCAGGCCTTGGTGCTGTCGGGATCGCCTTCCCACGCGAACATCTTGGCCTTCCGCATGTCGTCCAGCGTTGGGCGCGCTACCGTCGAAAAGAATCGGGTAAAGCCGATCTCGCCCCAAGCCAAGACCACCACTGCGGGCAGCTTCTTGCTCTTGTCCGGACCTCGGTATGGGTCGGCGAGCAGCGCTTCGAGCTTGGGGGTCATCTTGCCCAGCATGCAGCGGTACTGTTCCCGGTTTTTCGCAAACAGCGGCAGATCGAGCGCTTGCGGATCGGGGGAAATCACATGAAGACCAACCGTGCTGACACCAACCGCTTGCAGCGTGTTGTTGTTCATCTTCTTGATCATGTCGCCTTCGTCACCCATGGTGCCGCCAGCGAAGATCTTCAGCTCGACCTTGCCGCCGCTGATTTCGGTCCACTTTTGCGACGCCTCTTTGAGGCGCGTCTCCCAAGTGGAACCAACCGGAGCGCGGGTGGCGAGCTTGATGACTACTTTGTCTTGTGCGAGCGCCGGGGACGTCGCAGCGAGGCACACAGCGGAAAGAAGGGTGAGCAGGCCTTGTTTCTTCATGGACATTCCTTGAGAGAGCGGGCACCAAGTCTGTGGAGCCACGCTTCTATTACAGCAGAAGTTTAGGGTCTATCGGATAGGACGAAGAACGCCGAGAAACATTTTGGTGGCGGCACCGTTCGGACCGCTGACCCCATTATTCGGCGAACAGATCGGAGAGCTTGGACAGGAGCCAGCGCGCTCGCTCTTGCGCGATGATGTTGCCGAGTCGCTGCTTTTTCCAGCTTGGCTCCTCGGAGTAGACATCGGTGGCGACCACTTGCTCGAGCAGTTTTACGAACTCGGCCTTCTTTTGCTGCGCTTGGAGCACGCCTTCGGCATAGGACACGATCGAGCCGAGCTTGCGGGCCCCGTTTTGCTTTTGCGCGATGTCGAGGTGCTTCTTCGCAGCCGCCGGACCGCCGCCCTGATCTTCGGACCGCGACGAGTCATAGGACACGAAGAACTCGTGGATGGAGCCTTCATCGAAGCTTTCGTCTAGCTCCAGGGCTCGCTCCATGAGCACACCGACCATGGGAAAGTCCCCAAACAGTGTCGGATCGTCCTTGGAGATGCTGATCGCCAGCGCCCATCCCGCACCGGCCCAATACAAAAGTGGCACGTCCTCTTTGCCCACTTTCGTCAGCGCAGCCTTCGCCTCTGCCGGATTGCCGGACAACAGCGCTTTGCGGAAGCCCGGATAGCTGATGTCGAGCCCATCGAGCGCATAGTTACGACCCCGCAGATAGAGCCGACGGGCCCGCATCCACTCCAGCTTGGCCTGGCCGATGTTCTTGTCGGCGGTGCGGTCGGCGTCTTGATTCACAAACGCGTACGCGAACTGCACAAAGCCGCTCGATAACGCCAAGCGAATCGGACGATGGGTTGGCAGGCTCTC
Source organism: uncultured Myxococcales bacterium (assembly GCA_937859535.1). GTDB lineage: Bacteria > Myxococcota_A > Polyangia > Palsa-1104 > JAEUJZ01 > JAEUKA01. The sequence continues at coordinate 3,642 of CALLYL010000496.1, read as the reverse complement.
GGCCAGCGTCTCCATGGTCTTGAGACCAAACGGTGCCGCTTGCCGAACCAGAGCCGGATCGTCCTCTGTTCCGTAACCACCACCTGTCGAGGACAGCGCATCGGCAGTCGCCTTGAGGGCGTAGCCGCGAATGGAACAACCGCTCGACAGAAGGACCAACAGACCGGGGATGATCACCGAGCCTAACCAGCGTCGACATCCCCCGAACAGCACTTGCATGAATGGTTGCCTTTGGTTCCCAAAACGTGACGGCACTGTACCATACGTCCTCTATTGGTATACTGCTTTCACTTCCTATGGTCGATCCCTCGCCTGAAAGCCCAGCAGCCTCGCCATCTTCTCTTGATTCCAGCGGGCCGCCCGGCGGGCCGAAGGAAGCGGAGGTCGCCGAAGAAAGCCCTCACTTTGTGGAGGGAACCGGCGAGGCACCTCCCCCAGGAACCCGGCTAGAGACGGTCTTCATCTGTTTCCTGTCGTTGGCGATCGTGCTGTTGCCGGTGCTGTCGAGCCTCCGCAGCTTGGCCGATATGTTGCGGGAGTCGGCGCGGATGCCATGGCTGACTCACTCGCTCGGCTTTGTGTTGCATAAGCTGGTGCCGACGGATCTGGCGTGGGCGTCGATTTACGTTCAGAACGGCACGGTCTGGATCGGCTTTCTGGGGGCGCTGCTCGCGGTGGCGGGTGGCAAACACCTGGGACTATCGACGACAGGTTTTATGCCTCGGGGGCCGCTGCGGAGTACCGCCGAGGGCTTCTGTTCGACCGTGTTTGTGCTGGTCACGCTGGTCCTGACCTATGCCGCTGCGCGCATGGTGGCCGTCGAACGAGCCAATGGTGACAACGACTTGCTACCGGGCGGCGTTCACAAGTGGTTCGTGCAGCTCATCATCCCGGTGGTGTTTGGACTGATGGCACCTCGGGCGGCGTGGCGGGCACTCGATCCCAACGCCGCCTCAGGGCATGGTGCCCCGGAAGCGGTGCCCCATCCGCCGATGAGTCCACGGCGACAGAAGCTGCGCTGGGTCGTGTGTGGGGTGGTCTTTGTGCTGGCGGTGGCGATGTTTGTGATCGGCTTTGGACACGACAACTCGCCCAAGCTGCAAGGCTTGGTCAGTCGGGTGGACAAGCTGGTGGGCGTGGTGAAGTGGCTTGGCATTGCCTCGACGGGCGTTGGCTTCTTTTTGGGTCTGCCAGTGTTCGTGGTGATGGCGGGTCTGGCGATGACGCTGTTCTTTTCAGCCGGTACCCCGATCGCAGCCCTGCCACTGGAGACGCTGCGGCTGGTTGCCAATCCCTCGCTCCCGGCGATTCCGCTGCTTACGATCGCGGGCTATGTGCTGGCTTCGGGTCGGTCTTCCCACCGCTTGGTGCGTGCCTACAAGAGCGTGCTCGGCTGGATTCCCGGTGGCATGGCGATCATGGTGGTCATCGTCTGCGCCGTCTTCACGACCTTTACCGGGGCTTCGGGCGTCACCATCCTCGCGCTGGGGGGGCTCGTCTACCCGATGCTGGTTCGTGACGGGTATCCCAAGGGATTTTCGCTCGGCATGGTCACCGCCGCAGGTAGCTTGGGTCTGCTGTTTCCGCCGAGCTTGCCAGTGATCTTGTATTCGGTCGCGGCCAGCGCGCCGGGCTCGGTGGCCCCAGTGGCGGTCGATCAGCTCTTCATCGGCGGCTTTTTGCCGGGTCTGAGCTTGGTGGTGCTGGTGTCGCTCTACGGCATGTACCAGGGTCACAGGTCCAATGCGCCGCGTCAGGCGTTCGTTTGGAAAGAAGCCCGCGCCGCGATCTGGGCGGCCAAGTGGGACATCGTGGTGCCGATTGTGGTCATGGGCTCGTTCCTGTCCGGTGTGGCCACCATCGTCGAGTCCGCTGCGATTGGTGCAGCCTATGCGCTGATCATTGAGCTGGTGGTCTTTCGCGACATGCATCCGATTCGCGAGCTACCGGCGGCGCTGCTCCATGCCGCGACCCTGGTGGGGGCGGTGGTGGTGCTACTCGGTGTGGCGCTTGGGCTGACCAACTATCTGGTCGAAGCCGAGGTACCGACCAAGCTGGTCGAGTGGGTGCAGCATCACATTCACTCGCGCTGGGTGTTCCTGCTGGTGTTAAACATTGGCCTGCTCATCCTCGGCAGCGTGCTGGAGATCTACTCGGCGATCGTGGTGCTGGTACCGCTGGTGGCTCCGCTCGGCGTGGCGTTCGACGTGAACCCGGTCCACCTCGGCGTGATCTTCCTGTGCAACCTGGAGCTTGGCTTCCTGTGTCCACCGATGGGCCTGAACTTGTTCCTGTCGGCGACCCGGTTCCACAAGCCGCTGCCGTATCTGTATCGCGAGGCGATGCCGTTCCTGGGGATCATGACCATTGGCGTACTGTTTGTGACCTACGTGCCCAGCGTCACCCTGTGGCTGTTGCGGGTGCTTGGGAAGGCCTAGCCGCTGATGCTGCTGGCGTTGAGTAGCCTGCTCGGAGCCACGGGCGGTATTCCCTCCTTCAATCGATTGTTATGCCGGGCGGCCGCCGAGTTTGCGGTGGAGCATGGGCGACACCTGCATGTGGTGGCGCTGACCGACCCGCTGTACGCCGAGCCGGGTTTTGTCGATACGCTGGCGCAGCGGCCCGGTCAGCCGCCGACCTATACGGCCTGCGCGGGCGACCGTCCCCGGTTTGCGCGCTCGGTGCTGGGCCATCTTGGGCGTGGGCGGTTGGTGGTGATGGGGCACGTGAACCTGTCTCCACTCGGGGTGCCGTTTGGGCGGTTTGGGGTGATCGCGCATGGCACCGATGTGTGGACGCGGCTGCCCACGCTGCGCAGGCTCGCGCTTCAGCAGGCCACGGTGGCGGCAGGGGTCAGTGAGCACACGCTCCAGCAGCTCTGTCAGGTGCAGGGCGTGCTGGTTGGGCGCTGCCAGCGGTTGGTGAACGCACTCGATGAGACGAACTTGGCGCACAGTGCGGCGACGCCCTCGACTGCGGACGAGTCGAGCCCGCGACTGCGGGTGGTCAGCATTACCCGGCTGCACCCCAGCGAGCCCAAGGGCATCGATCTGGTGATCCGCAGCCTGCCCAGCCTGCCGCAGGTCGACTACGAGATCATCGGGGAAGGCGAGGCGACGCCGGCGCTTTTGGCCCTGGCCGACAAGCTGCACGTATCCGACCGGGTGCAGTTCCTCGGGCGACTGTCGGAAGCGGACAAGCATGCCGCGCTCGCTCGCTGTCACGCGCTGGTGCTGCCCTCGAGCAACGAAGGCTTTGGGATCGTCTACCTGGAAGCCATGGCCCACCACAAGCCGTGTCTGGCCGCTCGGGTCGGCGGCGCGCCGGAAGTGGTCCTGAACGAGGAAACCGGGCTGGTGGTTTCGCCGACCTGGGAGGCGGTACGGGAGGGACTGGCTCGCCTGACCGACCCGGCGCTGCGAAAGCGGCTGGGGCAGGCGGGTTATCGGCGGCTGGGGTCGCGCTTCACCTATCCCGAGTTCGCCCGCCACGCCCACCAGATGTTCGGGCGACTGACCTGATCTCGTGCTCTCACTGACCCAACCAGGACTCCAAACGAGGTGATCCGGTGGTCAAAGGTCTTCCGCAAGGACTCCAAACGAGGTGATGCGGTGGTCAAAGGTCTTCCGGAAGGACTCCAAA
>CALLYL010000495.1 GCA_937859535.1 uncultured Myxococcales bacterium | reverse complement strand
GTTCGACGACCGCGACAACATGCAGCCGGGGGCCAAGTTCTACGAGTGGGAGAGCAAGGGAGTCCCGATTCGCATCGAGATCGGACCCAAGGACTTGGAAAAAGGAGTCCTGTGTCTGGTCCGCCGCTTCGTCCTCGAACAAGCGGGAGAGTCGGTCGAAGATCAGCGCAAGCGTCGCAAGAGCTTTGTCCCGCGCAGTGAAGCAATCGAAGGCATTCCGGGGATCCTCGCCGAGATGCAAAAAGAGCTGTTCGTGCGCGCTCAGGGATTCCGTTCTGCACGAACCCGCGTCATCGACAACCTCACCGACTTCGAGCAATTCTTCAAACAAGACGGCGGCGGCTTCGCCTGGGTTCATTGGGCGGGCACCGGGGCCGATGAAGACGAGATGTCGAAGCGCTTCGAGACCACCGTCCGCTGCATTCCGCTTCCCGATCAGATTCCCAGCGAAGCACAGGGCCCCGGCACCTGCATCCTCACCGGCAAGCCGTCTGCCCAGCGCGTGATCATGGCGAAGGCGTACTAGCCCTCCTACCCCAGCGAGCGGTGCAGGATCTCCATCACCAAGTTGCAGGTCGCATGGAACAGCGTGCCGGCCAGCACCGAGCCGCTCAGGATCCGCAACACCCCGAAGAGTAGCCCCGGAAAGAACACCAGCAGCGACGCCGGATGGAACGTCACCAGATAGTGTCCGAGCGCAAACAGAGCCGCCTGCGCAAGCCACGCTCGCCGTGCCGTCATCACCTCACCGAGCCGCTGCTGAATGTAACCCCGAAAGAAAAACTCCTCGGGCAACGCGACCACGAGCACCTGCGACAAGATGAGCAGCGGTAGCTGCGGCGGCAGCCTCAGCGTCTTGGCAATCGGGGTCGGACAGACCACGATCTTCATCAACCACTGCGGACACAGCCGGTTCACAAACAGATCGTAGAAAAAGCCAAACGGCGGCAGCACCAGCACCGTCAGCGCCATCCACAGAAGCAGCCCCCGGCCGATTGGTCGGAAGCGCAGTCCGTAGTCCTCTAGCTCATGTCCGCGTCGCCAGAGCAGAAGCGCTGGCAGATACAGGAAGGCCACCGCAGCCACCACCGCAATGTTGCTTTCCACAAACGGAATGCCGCGCAGCCGATACAGCACCGACACCAGCAAGGTCGCGCCCGCAAAGACGAGCCCCACCTCTTTTACGACCACACGACGTGAGGCCGAAAGCAGAACCGGCGACGAGGATGGAGGGGACGAGTCGGCCACGGGCAAACGAGCAATCAGCGCCTACTGCGCTTGGTTCGGACGTCCATCGAGCACGAGCTGCCGCATGCTCCCGACCACCTGCGGCTCGGCCAGCGGTCCGATGCTGTTCGTCTCTTCGTAGTGATCCCCAGCCGCTTCTTCCAGATAGGGCTTCTTGTCATCGAGCACCCAATTGTAGCGCGGCACGATGTAGCCGATGAAGTCGTGGGTCATGCCCCAGGTCATCCTCAGCTTGGGGTCGCCATCCATCACATCGATGAGATAGGGCGGCTTCGGGGCGCGGCTGACATCGGGAGCATTCGGCTTGGTGGTGTTGATGAACGGATACTTGCCCGCGTACTCACCGTTATAGCCGCCGATAAACAGCTCGGGCAGTAGCTCGCCGGGGTTGGTGATGATCGAGGCTGGACCGAGCCGCAGGTAGCTCACCTGGGTCTCGACCGAGGGCAGATTTTCCTCGTCAATCGCCCGCGTGGTGTCGTAGCAGCAGACCGTCCGCTGATAAATCTTGAGCTGGAGCGCCAGGTGATAGGCCCGGTTCGCGACCTGCGCCGGAAACGACGTCGTTCGATAGCTCAGCTTGGCCGCTTTGCCCTCGACCGTCACCGCCTTCGGATCGGCCATCGAGGTCTTGGCAAACGCCGCCACGCCCTTGCCGATCCACTCGATCTTCGGGAAGCTGTGGTTCTTGTACTCGACACCCTTGTCATCGATGGCCACGACCTTGCCGGGCCCAATCTGACCACCCAGCGCGCCGGTCACATAGACCACCGGACCCGAGCCCGCCGCTTCCAGATCCGTCCGCAGATAGTGCACAAAGTCCGAGGTAATCAGGTGATTGTCCGAGCCCGCGCCCTCCGGGTGGTGAGCCCAGTTGACCACCGTCGCGATCGGCTTCGGTGGCGTCGTCCCCAGCTCCATAAACTGCATGGTGTGCAGCCGAGGATTGATCACCACCGGATCGCGGGAATCCCCCACGTAGCGATGCATATCACCATTGGCATCCTGCACCAGCACCGAGTTCATCGTCACCCGGGCTGGCTTGACCTTGCTCACCGCCTCGGTCACCGCCTCGGCAATCAGCTTGCGCACGCGCTGCTGGTAGTAGCGATTGATGCCGCTCGTAAACAGATCCGGGCCCCAGCCGCCCACGAGGTCGGCAGTCTGGTGCAGGTGCGTGCCGTGGATCATCAGCAGGTCGATGCCGACCTTGGGATCGAGCAGCTTTTCGACTTCGGCGGTCTCGTCTTTGAACAGACCCAGCGAGTCCACCGCGACCATCACCACCAGCGTCTGGTTTTGCTTTAGCGCCAGCGCCCGCGCCCACACCGGATCGTGAACGCCCAGCGCGAGACGGCCGTTGCCGTAACCCGCCATCCAATAGGCGTCGAACTTGCCGTTGCCGTTCTGGTCGACATACGGCTCGCCTTCGTCCCACAGGTTGTTCTTGTTGGTGTCGGTAAACGTCTCGATCTCGGGAGTGATCTCGCGCACGCCGTACCCGGCATACAGGACGCTATCACCGGTATCGGCACAGCTTGGATCGCCAGGACAGCGCCCACCCACCTTGAGGGGTATCTCCTCCGGATCCAGCGTGGTGCTACGGGCCAGGTCCGGCTCGACGGGATCACCCGACGGACAGCCCAGCAAAAGCAGGGACAAGCCCCACAGCGGCAGCCTTGCAGTGCGCAACATCGCCAGCTCCTTTGACAGATTTCCAGGTGGACCAGGCCCGAAGGGTTAGCCTTGGGTCAGAGCGAAAAACACGCCAACATTCGACAGTAGATAGACGTCGCGGGCCGAGGCTGTGGGCCGGGCGGAAGCACCTTGTCCGGGGTTAAAGGCCTGGATCAGCTCGCCACTTTGACCATCGACGATGAGCAGCCCACTCGATACCGCGTTGAACAGCACATAGCGACCCCAGATGAGCGGGGCCGAGATTTCGCCTTGCTTGCTTGGACTCTGCTGCCACAACAGGCGGCCCTTGCGGTCGAGAGCGACCAGACCTTGTGTCGAGGAAGCGGCATAGATCCGCTCCCCCGCTGGGTCCGCAGCCAGGGGGCCCGCCGCATCCAGGTCATAGCGCCAGCGCGTCGAGCCGTCTTTGACATCGAGGGCATACACCCCGCTCGCAAAGCACGAGACATACAAGGTATCGCCGACGAGCACCGGGGTGCTGTCGACATCGGTGAAGCGGGTGGCGTTGCCAGATAGCTGGCGGGTCCAGCGAACCTCGCCGTTGTCGGCTTGCAGACAGCCAAGATAGCCATCGGGGAAGCCGACATAGACGTGTCCGCCGGTGACCAGCGCGCCGGAGCCACCACGGATGGCAAAGCCGTCGGGCGTCTCGCGCTCGTACTGCCAGACCCACTTGCCAGTGCCCAGCTTGTGCGCGTAGATGCGGCCGGACGTGGTGGTGGTGTAGACCAGGCCTCCGGCGACGGTCGGCTGGGTGCGAATCGGGCCAGAGAGCTGCGCCGTCCAGCGAACCTCGCCGGTCTTTGGCGACAGGGCCGACAGCGTGCCATCGTCATCACCGACCAGCAGCAGCGGCTCGTTTGACACCTCACCGGCGGGAACATAGAGCGGCTCGGAAGCGAGTCCCCCAGTAAGCTGATGCTGCCACAGCACCTCACCGTCTCGATAGCGCAGGGCATAGAGCACCTTCGCCGACGAGCCGACAAACACGGTCTGGCCGTCCGGCGACACTGCGGCGGTGGCGAACTCTTGCGGGTTGTAGGCGAAGAAGGCCGTCTTGAGGACGAGAGGTCGACTCCAGCGGACACGCAGCACGGCTTGCGGGGCGACGAAGGTATCCTGTGCCATCGTCACGCCGCCGATCTCAGACGGACGCGGCGACAGACCCAGGCTGGAACAGCCCAGCGCCAGCACACCGAGCAGCGGCAGCAGTCGCTTCATCTACTGCTCCAACTGCGCGAGACGGTTTTGGATGTCGTCGCGCAGCGAGCTTTTCGGGTCGCCCTTGGCCAGGAGTTCTTTGTACATCTCGACGGCCTTTTGCTTGTTGCCTTGCTTGGCGTAGACGCGGGCCTGGTTCCACTGCGAGCGCTCTTTGAACAGGTCGCCGGCGGCTTGGGCAGCGAAGGCGGCCTGGGCAGCGGTCAGATCGCCACGGGCTTCGGCACACAGACCAATGCCCTCTTGGGCCATCAGGAGCAGCGCCTGTTCACGGGGCTTGGCATCGACGAAGCGGCGATAAAGGGCCTCGGCCTCGGGATAGTGACCCTGGTCATAGGCCACCGACGCCTTCACCAGCACCGCCCGCAGCGCCGCCGGGGTGCTCGAGTAGTCCTTATCGAGATCACCGAGGACTTTGAGCGTGCTGTCCTGGCGCTCTTTGACGGTCTTAAAGCGCGGCACTTCGTCGCTCTGCTCGACGTCTTTGTCCGTCTCGGTCAGCAGCGGTGCATCGGCAATCCGCATCGCCCGCCCAAGCGCCTCCGTCGAGCGTTCCTTGCGACCATCGAGGTATTGGCTGATCCCCCAACCCGCGACAATCAGAACCAATACGCCGACGACCAGCGCAAGTCCTCGCGAAAAATACAGGGTGATGCTTTCCCACTGCTTCTGCCAAAAGCCCACAAGCCCATCCGGGGCCGTCGAGCGGTGCTGTTTCGACACGCTAAACTCTCCTTACAAGAGGACCGGACGCTAACAAACGCCCCTGCTTGTCGTCAAGAAACGTGGACGCGGGCTGTCGGGTAGGGGCACGGGAGTCGAGTCAGACTGCGGCGGCTTGGTCATCGCCAACGAGGACGGCGACCTGTAGCTCGCGGGCGTGAAGATCAGGATGGGTTGCGCTCTCGACGAAGGGCATGGTCCAAAGACCAAATGCGGATCGGTCGACGAGGGTTGCGCTCGCACTGCTTGTGGTACTCATCGAGGATCGACACGTCACCAAGGCCAATGCCCTTGCGGTTCCGCTCGCTCCGACTGGCATGGTCCGGGAAGCTGTCTAGCCAGCGCCGCAAGGTCTGTTCGTCTGGAAAGCTCGCCGTCGTAAATGGCTTCGCCTGCCCCGTGAGCGCGCTCTTTACCAATCCAGCGAACGACTCCGCAATGCGGCGGCGCTGCGGGGGATCACCGTTCTGGGCGATGTGATTGCCAGTCTCGATGAGCGTCGCCATCGGCAACAGCAGCGTCGCGCCTTCCTCTGCATATCGTCTGAGCGTCTCCTCGTGTGCTGTCGGATCATTGCATAGCTTCGGCACCCTCAGCAGCTCGCACAGGACCGAGGTATCGACCAAGACCACCGGAGGCAAGGCCAAGCTCATTGCTCGCCCTCCGAGTCTGAGCCGTCCACACGACCGCCTGGGCCCGGTGGCTGATCGCGCCGAGCAACCCCCGCCAAAAACTGTTCCACGAACGCGCTCGCCTGGGCTTGCCGGGCTTCGGTGGGATCGCCAATCACCCGCGCCGCCCGCTCTAGCTGCCCGCTCGTCATCAGCTCGCCCACCGAGTGCTGACCAACCAAGGCCGGGTAGTCAGGCAGCTCATCGAGTCGAATGAGCCGACTATCCCCCTCTTTGGGATCGCGGTAGCACAGCACGATGTCAGGCACCGCAGACATCGGCACCGCATCCACCAGCGCTGGGTTGTGGGTCGTAATCAGTACCCGCAGACTCCGCAGGCGAGCCAGCTTGTCGATGCTAGCCATCAGGTGCTTGGCGCGACTGGGATGCAGACCGTTGTCGATCTCCTCGATGACCAGCAGCGTCCCCGGTGGAACCGACAGCAGCGCCGCCACAATCGCCAAGGCCCGCAGCGTCCCATCCGAGAGCTGGGTCGCGTCAAAGCGGCGACTTACCCCACCAAAGGACTCTTCCAGCGTCACCACCACATCGCCCCGGGCGCCCTTCAGGAAGTCGATATCGCGAATGTCCTGCTCGGGCAGCGAGCGGACAAACTCCAGCACCTGCTGCTTTTGTGGTGACGATAGACAGAGGTTGAACAGCACCGCCGAGACGTTACGACCATCTTCGCGAAGGCGGTCATCGGATGGGAAGCTGCCGCTGCGCATGGCAGAGGGAACCGGGTCCAGAAACTGCACCTGAGAGAGCACGCGCCGGAGCCTCTTGGTAGCAGCGGGGATTCGTCGGCGCGCCTCGCTGTGCTTAGATGAAAACGCCTGCTCCCCCTGGAGTTGCACATACAGGGCTTGGTCATCAGCCAAAGTCAGTGCAGGCTTGTTCCCACCGCGAGCAAAGTTGTTATAGGACACCATGACACCCGGACCTGGAGCCGGATTCGGATTCTCCCAATAGAGCCACGCTCTGCCCTCCTTGAGACTCTCTTCCACAAGGCGCAGCCGACCGCCTGGGTCGAGCTGGATGAAGCTGCTAAGCCATAGCGCCTCGCCTTGTCCGTTTTTCCTCGTCAGCTCGCAGCCAATCATGAGCCGGCGTGTGTCGGGGCCAAACAGCGCCTCGGGTCGGGCCCCCCGAATGGATATGTCGCTGTCATGGGTGACCCGCCAGACCTCGTCGATGCGGCGGCCCTGGGCGAGCAGGCTCAGAAAGCGGATGCCTTCAATGAGGTTGCTCTTCCCAGATGCGTTGGCACCGATCAGCAGTGTCAGCGGACGCAGCGGCAAGCGGGCCTTGCGATAGCTCTTGAAGTTCTCGAAGGAGCACGCGCTGAGAACGTCGAGCGGTTCAGGAAGACGAGGCATGCCCCGACATATAACCCACTCGGCGACAGAAGATCCAGCGCTCGCCGGTCACTCAAATGTCCCTGTTTTGCTTCCGCAGCGACACATGGAACCTTCAAATGTCCCGAGCGTTGCTTCCGATGCGACGCTCGCGTCATTCAAATGTCTCCCGCGTTGCTTCCGATGCGACGCTCGCGTCATTCAAATGTCTCCGCGTTGCTTCCGATGCAACGTCTGGGTCATTGGAATGTCCCCCACCGAGTTCGCGATCTACGCGGGTGCGGGCGTGGGATCTGCTGGCTTTCTACTCCGGGGCTTCTGCCTGGATTGCAGCGGCGGCACCTGCGTGTCCAGCTCGTCGCCCCACAGGTAGTAGGCGGCTTTGCGAACGTCGCGGTAGCGCTGCCACAGTAGGGTCGCCAATCGGTCGCGGGCTGTGACTTGGGCAGCGTCGGCTCGCTCGGTCCCTTTTTTGCGCGCCCCTCCTGGGGTCAGACGACGCAAAAGCAGCGTCCCCAGCTCACTCGCCCGCTCGATGTGCTCGGGGCGGACCAGGCGCTGCTCCTTCATCGCCTGCGGGGTACTGCCAAACAGTCGCGCCAGCTCGATGCAGTCGCTCGCCAAATCAATCGGACCGCGACCGGCCCGAATCTTGTCCACCGCCTGGGCCTTGAAGATGTCCGACGCCACCAGGGTATCGGCCATCCCGAGCAGCAGCGACCGCAGCCGACCCGCCTCGGTGAG
>CALLYL010000494.1 GCA_937859535.1 uncultured Myxococcales bacterium | reverse complement strand
AGCCCTCGGTGGACGGCGGCTGCGCCCCCCGGTGGGTCTTCAGACTCGGCCCACTGCAGAGCGTGTCCGTCAGGCGCTGTTCAACATCCTTGGAGAGATCGAATCCGGCTGCACCGTCTGGGATCTCTACGCGGGCAGTGGTGCGCTCGGTATCGAAGCGCTATCCCGAGGTGCAGGGCAGGCGGTCTTCGTGGATAGCGATCCGGCGGCGTGTCGGGTGCTGCGACAAAACTTGGCCACGCTCGGCTTGTCATCGCGAGCGCGGGTGGTCGAGGCCGCCTTGGTTCGTTTTCTTGGGGGCAAGTCGTTTCCGGCTGAGCCAGCGGATTTGATCTTCGCCGATCCTCCTTATGCATCAGGTGAGCTGCCGAGGCTGCTCGACTGGCTGTCGGCCCATGCGGTGGAGTGTCTGACCCGCAACGGGCGCGTTGTGATCGAGACGGATCTGCGCAATGTGGGTGACTTTGAGGTGGGCGCACAGCGGGGCGTGCTGATTTGCACCGACAGCCGTCGCTATGGCGATACCGTGCTGCTGTTCTGGGATGTCGCCCCACACGAGGCCTAACGACTTCGGCCTCCCTCACCATCGGCCGCGATCGAGCGACGTCTCCGACGGAAGCTGTAGCCTTGCGGAATTTCGCAAGTTGCGAGAACCTAAGAGACAATGCTTCCCACAGGCTCTGATCCCCGTGCCCTCCGGGCGAAGCTGCTCGAGCACCTGGGCAACGTCAAACAGTTCTTCGAAGCCACGAGCGTTGGCTTTAACCCGAATGTCTCGCCGTACTGGTCGGCGTTTGATGCGCTGCGTCGAAACAAGCCGCTCGCCGAGGAGTTTGTCGGGCAGCTTCAAGGGCTACTCGACTTTCTCGACCGGGAGCTGGTTCCGGCACTGGCGCAAGCTCAAGTTGGGGCGTCACCGCCCGCTGGCAGTGCGCCATGGCCCGGCCCGGCTGGGGCTGCACCCCCTGCTGCGAAGTTGCCGGGGACACCATTTCCGCTGCCCGGCACGATGCCGTTGGCCGAGCCAGGCTTTAACAGCGATGAGACGCAGCTTCTCGATCGGGTGTCTCCAGCGGCGATGATGCATCGGATCTCGGCCAGTGATCCGGTTCCTCGCGCACCGGCACCAACGCCGGGGATGACGCTGGGCAATCGTCGGCCTGAGCCCGCTCGAGCGCCGGAGCCTGTCCGTCCTGTCGAGCCACCGCGTCCGCTGACGCCGCCGCGAGGCCATGAGCCGGTGCGGATGACACCACCTCCTGCGGTCCACGAAGACAGACCGCTTAGCGATCAGGCCGGGGAGCTGAGCCTGGCAGATGTGCTGATTGCCGATCGCGATCTCCAGACCGATCCGTCGTTACCTCCGGTGGTGGCTCCGGTTCGTCGGTCCCCTGAGGCGCTTTTGCCCGGAGTGGCGCGGGAATCGCGCAAGTCGGTTCCACCCGCTCCATCCCGTCGAGAAATTGCGGCGGAAGAGCCCCCTCCAGCAGCGAAGCGAGCGGCCTTGCTCGCCGCAGCGCTTGAGGCGGCTGAGCCGGTGAAAGTGCCCGAGACTGCGGTGACGAATCGAGCGGTAGCTGGCAAGTCGCCAGTCAAAGCCACGCCCGCTTCAGTCCCGACGGTGGCTCCCGCTCCGGCCCCAACCCCTGCCGCGATGGCAGGCCCAGCCCCCGAAGCTGCACGTGGGATCAAGCTGCCGCCGATCACCCGATCCGTGAAGACGGTGGCTCCCGCACCGGAAGCCGTGCCTGCTGCCGCTGCGGCACCGACGGTTGTGGGCGCGGTGAGTGTGCCGCTTGAGCGCATCCCGGCGGCTCCGGAGGCCGCCAAGACAGCTCCCTCGACGGCAGTTGGGAGCAAGGCGGTTTCCTCGGCCAAGACCGTGGCACCGGCCAAAGCGTCGACCAAAGAGGTCAAAGTCGCGGCGACCGAGACCAAGTCGAGCGCTGCGCCAGTGGCGACGCCGGCGGCAACCAAGGCCGCCCCGGTGGTCGAAAAGACCGTGGCCAAGGCGGTCGCGGAAAAGCCCCTCGCAGTCGACAAGCCTGCGGCGGCGCTTCCTGGGCTCGGCAAAGCGGCCAGCGCCGTGGTCCAGGCGACGGCATCGACCAAGGCCGCCCCGATGACCGAGAGTAAGGCAGCAACGCCAGTGGTCAGTACCAAGCCAGCGGTAGAAGCCAAGCCGGTGGCGGAAGCCAAGCCGGTGGTGGAAGCCAAGCCAGTGGTGGTGGCCAAGCCCTCAGCCGTGGTGGCCAAGCCGGCAGCGGTAGCGGTCCAGCCGGCAGCGGTGGCGACCAAAGCCTCGGCCCCGGTCGTGCAGCCTTCTGCAACCAAGGCTCCGGCCCCGGCCGCTAAGCCCGTTGCTGCCGCGAAAGAGACAGTGGCCCCTCAGCCACCCGCCAAGGCCGTTGCGGTGTCAGCACCGATCACAGAACCGGCGGACGACTCCGACCTGGGAGAGAGCCCATCGGTATTCTTCCGCACCTTCGACGCGAAGCTTCCATTCGGCAAAGACGACTAGGCCATTCACCCCAGGGCCCCGCCGCAGCTCGAATCCGTCACTATTTTACGATCGGGTGATCACCTGATAGGCGCTTGCGGCAAGCTCTGCCAAAATGTGCCGGTCCATGCTTGTCCGCCGTCGGAAAAACACCTGCGTGGTGGCGGCGCTGCTCTTTGTAAACGAGGGTCGCGCTGTTGCCGACAACGATACGTTTCAGACGGTGGTTCGTGCTGGACGCGAAGACGGGGTGTCGGAGGAGCGCGCCCATGGGACGGTGAGCCGTAGTGAAATCGAGCGTCGCCAGCCTCGCTCGGCCCCTGACGCGCTTCGCTATGAGAGCGGGGTGTTCGTGCAGCAGTCTGCGCACGGGCAGGGCTCGGCGTTCATTCGTGGGCTCACCGGGCAGCAGACGCTGCTTCTGTTTGATGGCATTCGCGTCAACAACTCGACGTATCGGCAGGGGCCCAACCAGTATTTTTTTACGATCGACTCGCGGACGATCGACAGCATCGAGATCCTGCGAGGCGGTGGTTCGACGCGCTACGGGTCGGACGCGCTCGGGGGGGTGATTGCGGCGTATCCGATCGATCCGATGGTGTCGGACGGGGAGATTCTGTTTCGACCCCAGGTGAACCTGCGGGCGACCTCTGCCGACGACGAGCTAGGCGGGCGGGTGCAGTTCCATCTGTCGGGTCCGGTGAAGGACGGCAGTCTGGGTTTCGTAGGCGGGATTGGCTTTCGCAATGTGGGTCAGCTCAAGAGCGGCGGGCGCGTCGAAAATCCCAATCCGAACACTCCCATCGGACGGTATCCCATGGTTCCGGCCTACGCGCCCGATGGCGTGACGCAGCTCGGGACCGGATTTAAGGAGCTAACCGCCGATGGTCGATTGGTGCTGCGGCTCTCCGATTCGCAGCGGCTCACCCTCGCGACCTATCACTACTTGCAGTTTGATGTGCCGCGCACCGATCAGTGTCCGCCGCCCTATGCCCCGAGCGGCACTTGCTTAACGTATGAACAGCAGTTTCGACACCTTGGCTACCTGACCTATGAAGGAAAGCTGTCGAATTTTCTGTGGCCGCTGCGGATCAGTGTCTCTGTCCAGGCGCAGCATGAGCGGCAGCGACTTGACGATCCATCGGTACTGGTGACTCGGCTCGGTGTTGATGATGTGCTGACGTTGGGATTTCTGGCTTCGGCCCAGAGTCGACCCCTGTTGGTGCTTCCTTCTGTCGAGCTCCGCTTCCGTTACGGATTTGATCAGTACACCGATTGGATTACCTCGGAGGCCTCCCGAACTTTCACGGACCTTGCGCAGACGGCCAAGCTCAGTCGAGGACAGTACCTGAACGGCTCTACGTACACCTACGGCGGAGTGTATGCAGATGGTTCGCTTTCCATTCCCAAAGGAGTCACTCTGTATGGGGGAGTTCGGTTGTCCTACGTCGTGGCGCGAGCACCGGCAGAGCCGTTATCTGGGAGCCGACAAGTCAATCAGAGCTGGCTGCCCGTGACCGGGAATGCTGGGGTTTCGTGGATGCCGCACAAGGTGCTGACCTTGCGACTCAATGCGGACCACTCCTTTCGAGCGGCAAACCTAAATGATCTGACAGCGCGACAACAGACTGGGCCTGGTTTTCAGTTTGAAAATGCGAATCTGAATCCCGAGCGGGCGACGACCATTGAGCTGGGAGCACTGCTAGAGCACGAACTTCTGGGGGTGCAGCTCTGGGCGTTTGAGACACTGCTCCATGATGCGGTCCTCAAGGTCTCTAAGTCCGATGCAGAGTGTCCGCTGGCCACCCCGGAGTGTGTGGGGGCCTGGACTCGCTTTCAGCTTCAGAATGCGCCCGCACTCTCTGAACTTCGCGGAGTCGAGGCCATGCTGCGGCTCCGCATTCCGATGGGGTTTCGATTGCGCGGGACGCTCGCCTACACCTGGGGAGAGAGTCCTCGCGTAGGGAGTCTGGGATACGGTACCTCCGGAGTGATTCTGGGCGAGCGGGTTCCCTTGTCTCGGGTTCCGCCGCTCCATGGTACGGCTGAGGTGGTCTGGCAGAGAGCGAGCTTTGAGCTGTCCGCAGGGCTGCGCTGGGCGACGATGCAAGACCGCTTGGCGATCTCTGATTATGCGGATGCACGGATTCCCAAATACGGAACGCCGGGCTTTGCGGTGGTGGATTTGCGGAGTAGCTTTCGGATACACGATCGAGTTCAGCTTGGCGGAGTGTTAGAGAACATCGGAAACGTGGCCTACCGCTATCATGGGTCGAGCGTAGACGGGCCTGGGCGGGGCTTCATGTTGTCCATGAAGGTCGATTGAGCTAGTGGGCGGAGCCGATCTTGGAATCGGTGAATAGAAACAACTGAGAAGGAGAATAAGAAATCATGAACAAGAGACTTATCGGAATCGGGCTCTGGGCACTGCTAGGGATCGCGGGCTGCGAAAGCACGCCAGCGACGATGGATATGCTTCCTGCCACTCTCTGTAAAGCGGAACAGCCAGCGGCCACCATGTGTCAGCCATTTGTCGGAACGCTGTCTTCCTGCAAGTGCTCCGTGGACGACTACGCTCCGCGATTTAACGGCAGCAAAAATGACACTTGGCCAAGCTGTGTGTCTGATGGAAATGCATTTGTGCTGTTTGGGACATCGACTCCTGGTGCCTCAGCGCGGACGCTGGCGTTTGTATCGATGGGCACCAAGCTGTGGAAAAATCCTGCGATTCCTTCTGCTGTCGAGATGACCGCAGCGCGTGATGAGTATGCGATCGCGAACGGAATTGGATCGCGGGTTGCCCGTCGCCAAGACATTCACTATCCCGAGGTTCCGGGATCGAACAAGTTCGCTTGCAACGATCTGACGGTCGCAGCTCAGAATCCTGATCGCTGCGCTGGGCCGGGAAAGCTCAAGCCGATCATTGATGATGCGTTCACCAAGGGAATTGCTGGGATGAAGCCGGTGGTTCAGTCGGCGCGCATCGAAGCGGCCCTGCTGTGGTTCTTCTATCTGTCTTCGCAATCAGAAGTTTGGACTTCTAGCTTTGATAACGCAGCGGACGTCGATTCCGCGTGGGGATATTTGAGCGGAACAGAGCGGAGCAAGCCCATCGGACTGGGCCTGTACTTTCAACAGCTCGACCAGGAGACCTACGATCGGGCGTTTGACTCGGTACTCGCGGCACGCTGCTGGCGTGATCTGGACAAGGATCTGCCGAGCAGTTGCAGTCTGTTTTATCAGCGCGCAGCCAGCCAAGTAGACAAGGCCTTTACGCGGGGCATGGCGCTGATCTTGAGAGATCGCATTGGTAAGATTCCTACTCTTACCGGAGAGGCGCAGGAAGCAGCGCTGAACTTCGTGAACATCATTGGTCTGCTGATGGACCGCGCTGCGCGGGCCATTGATCCGGCGAAGGCTGATCAGCTCAAAACCTCGACGCAGGCAGCAACGGCAGCCGGGGTCAATGTGGGCCAAGCGCAGTCTTTGCTCGACAGTCTGTTTGCTTGTCCGTAAGTGCGTGAGGAGTTGCGGTTTCAGGCGTCGGCGCAGTGGCCTCGCTCTCCCCCCAGAGTGCTCCAGAGGCCCTGCGCTGGCGTTTGAAAGCTACTTTGAAGCAGAGTTTCCGACCAGCTTGTCCGCAAGCGGAGCGGCGTCGTACAGCGTCCGTAGTGCTGCCAAGATCGCGACACTGTGAACCGCTACCGCTCTGCTGCCCGTAGCATCCGGCAGGTAGTAGTAACGGTTTGGCAGCTTCTCAAGGTTGCTGTCAAAGTTGAGTCCGACGACTTTGCCATCGCGATCCACCACCGGAGATCCTGAATTTCCTCCGATGGTGTCTGCGGTATAGACAAAGTTGAGCGGGGTCCACAATGGTAGGCGGTACAGGCCCTGCCGAAGCCTGGGCGCAAGCTCGAAGGGAGCCTGCTCTCCTTGACTAAGGGATCGCTCTAGGAGCCCATAGAACAACGTCTGGTGTGGAACCGGACGAGTATCCTTCATGTATCCCTTGAGCACTCCCGCCGATAGTCGCAGCGTGTAAGTGGCATCGGGATAGATGCCGGCACCATAGACCGCGAAGCGGGCTTGCGCGATCTGCGCTCCAGCGATGTGTTCTATGGACTGTACTTGTTGTTCGTACTCCTCCCGCACCTTGCGAAGCTGCGGGTCGAGCTTGCGGGCCAGCGCAATCAGCGGATCGGTCGACGCGGCAAGCTTGTCGGTACCGCCGTCCAAAAGGGCTCTGCGTTCCTCTAGCTCGGTCAGTCTTCCTTCGGTCGCGAGCTTGTGTGCAACTGCCTGCGGAGTCTGTCCTCCGAGCAGCGCTTGCACGAACGGATCGCCATTGCCGAGCGCGGTCTGCACCTGCGCAAGCCAATCACTGAGGACTGCTTCTTCAAGATCCGCATAGATCGGTGCAGCAGAGAGAAGTTCTCGACGGAGAGCAGGCAAACGGGAGTCACGGAATTCCTCCATTCGTTCGCCGCTCGGCTTTTTGAGTTCTTCAGGAAGCCGCAGCAGTTGCAGCGCCATGGTCAGCAGCTTGGATGGAGCAACCGTTACGTAGGTACTCCGTTTGCCAAGTGGCGCGAGCTTGCCATACACCGCTTGAACCTTGAACCAGGCATCGCCAAACTTTTGTAGCAGCTCCGGACGCTTGCGAACTTCTGCGCGCAGTGCCTCCTCCTCTTTCTGGAGTCTCTGCATCTGCACCACATCACGCAGACCCTCTTGTTGACCTGCGAGTCGCTTCTGCGTGTTTTCGAGATTGCGCAGTAGCGCATTGCCGCGTCGCGCCTGCTCGCTCCCTTGCGCCATGTAGGTCGTGAGCGCTGCAATTCGCTTCTGCAAGATCCCAATCTGGAGCGGATTCTGGGTGTCGCGATGGTACTGCCGCTGTGCCACGGTGAGTCCGCGCTGGGTCGAAGCGGGATGACCGACCGCAATCACCATCTCTCCCGCACTTGCCGCCTTGTCCGAGAGTCGTAGGAAGTGCTCGGGCCGCAGAGGCTGGCCATCTTCATAGACTCTCAGCAGTGCGAAATCGAGGGCGTAGCGAGGATAGGTGAAGTTGTCGTAATCCCCCCCAAACGTCGCGGCCTGCTCTTCTGGTGCAAACACCAGCCGAACATCCTGGTAGGTCTTGTAGCGGTACAGCATGTACT
>CALLYL010000493.1 GCA_937859535.1 uncultured Myxococcales bacterium | reverse complement strand
GGAGACGCTCATGCAACCACATCTTCCGGTTTGGGTTCTCGTCGCCGATGCCAGCCGAGCGCGAATCTTTGAAGTCAAGATCGGCTCGGACGTGTTCGAGCTGGTCAGCGAGTTCCCGCATGCAGGTCGCGGCCACAACCATCACGCGGGCCACGCTGCCTCCGAGACGCACAGCAACAAAGAGACCAGCCATGATCACTTCGCCCGCGAGCTGTGTCAGGCGCTGACCAAAGGTCTCAACGATCACAAGTGTGGTCGGATCGTGCTGGTCGCCAACCCCGAGTTCCTCGGTCACCTACGTGAGGTGGCAGACCACAACCTGCAAAAGCACATCAGCGAAGCCGTTCACAAGGACTACACCACGCTCCAGCCACGCGAGCTGGCCGAGCGACTGCGCGATCACCTGGCGTAGTCCGCTCGACTCCGTCCGGTCGCAAAAAACCGACAGCGGCCGTACCGCAAATCGTGAGATACTGCGGCCCGAATGGAGTCCGATTCCCTGCGCACGGAACCCCATCTCCCCGATCAGAAGTGTGGCTCTCATGACATCCGAATAGAGGGCGACATCATTTTCCTTACGATCCATGGGGTTGTGACCGAGCGCGATCTGCAAACGATCATCCAGATGGGAAATGCAATCGCCGACCGGCACCCCGGCTACTGGATCCTCGGGGATGTGAACGATATGACCAGCATGGACCCCGCAGCGCGGCGCTTGGCGGCGGTGAATCCTCGGCTGACTGCATTTCGTGGTGCGGCGCTCCTCGGCGCGAGCACGGTGCACCGGATCCTGATTTCGTTGGTCGTGCGGGCGATGCATCTGCTCGGTACCACGCACGTTCAGATGGGCTTTGTCGCCAGCCGGGAAGAGGGTCTGTGCTGGCTGGCCCAGCACAAAGCCAAGGATCTCGCCGCCCATCAGTAGTTTCCTCTCGCAGTCCCATTCCGCTCGATCCGCGCTGGGCAACGTGGCGCGCTTCATGGCAGGCTGGCCCGACTGATGGACCGTGCGCCTATGCACCCCTTTGTCAGGAACAAGAAACCATGCCGTCGACCGCTTCCGCCCCATCTGACCCTTCCTCCGCTGCTCCGCTGGCTCCGCCGATTGCCCGAGGTGTACCCCTGCTGGGCCAGCTACCGTTTTTGCTGTGGAACAAGCTCGATCACCTGCTGATGCTGCAGAAGCAGTACGGAGATGTCTATCGGCTGGACCTGGGCGTCACCCACCTGATTGCGCTCAACCATCCCGATCACGCGCAGCACGTACTGCGTGACAAAGCGAAGCGGTACGGCAAAGGGAATGCGCTGTGGGATTCCATCCGGGGACTGCTTGGCAATGGTCTGCCAGTCAGTGAGGGAGCCTTCTGGCTGCGCCAGCGACGCATGATTCAGCCACACTTTCATCGTGATCGACTGGTGGCGATGGCCCATCTGATGGTCGATGCCATCGATGAAGAGCTGCGGAGCTGGGATGCGTACGCGAGCACGGGAGAGCCGCTCGATCTGTTTCGCGAGATGACCCGCATCACGATGCGCGTGATTGTGCGGACCATGTTTGGTAGCAAGCTCGCCAGCGAGACTGCCGACCTAGTGGGTCGCGAGATGAGCTATGTCCTCGATTACATGCTGATGGGAATGGTGGCCAAGCAGTTGCCACATTGGGTGCCGATTCCCGGTCGCCAGCGCTTTGCGGACTCGCTGCGGCGACTCGATGCGGTGCTGTTTGACCTCATCGCCCAGCGCAAACAGCAACAGGATCGGCAGGGCGGCGAGCTGCTCGACATGCTTCTCGATGCGGTCGATGCCGAGACCGGCCAGCAGATGACGGACCGCGAGCTGCGCGATGAAGCGATGGCGATGTTTCTGGCGGGTTATGAAACCACCTCGGCGACGTTGTCGTTTGCGTTTCATCACCTGGGGGAATCGCCTGCGGTTCAAAAACAGGTCGTGGCCGAGCTGGACTCCCAACTGGCAGGACGGCGGCCCGAGTTTGCCGATCAAAGGCAGCTCCCCTGTACGCTGGCGGTGGTCCAGGAATCGCTACGGCTGCACGGTCCGGTGTATTGGATTCCGCGCACCGCAGAGGAAGACGACGTCATCAGTGGCTACCAGATCCGCAAAGGCCAAGAGGTAGCCGTCATGTCCTACGTCATCCATCGCCATCCACAGTTCTGGAAGGAGCCGCTGCGCTTCGACCCGAGTCGATTCCTACCAAGTGCTCCGCCGCTTGCGCATCCACTTCAATTTATGCCGTTTGGGGTCGGTCAGCGGATCTGTGTCGGCAAGGAATTCGCGCTGATGGAGGGAGTCTTTATCTTGGCGCGCATCCTGTCGCACTATGACGTGGTCCCGGTCGCGGGCCGCAGCGCGAAGGTGCATGTCGGGACGACGCTCCGCCCGCAAGACGGCGTGTGGGTGCGGATCAGGCGACGCGCTCGCTAGGCGTGGCGGGCGGACTTCCCAGAAACCGCCGGAGCTTGCTGACACGACCTACAGACAGTTGATCATCAGGCGGTAGCGGGAGCAGGCGGTGGAGATATCGACGTAGGCGCTGTAGGGGCGAGGATAGCGGCAGTATTCGAAGCGCTCGGCCCAGGATGCGCCGGTCATGAGGTCGGTGAAGCCGCCGCCGTAGGAGCTCCAGACGTCGACCTTGTAATCGCGACTGCGGTTGAAATAGGTCAGCTTGAGGAAGGTACCTGCCGGAACGTCAAACTTCTTCGGCACCACGTCCATCTTGCAGGTGTTGTCGACGTAGATGTCGACGTTTTGGTACGGCACAAAGGCCAAATCGGGCGGAGTGCTCAGGTCGGGAAGTGGCCGCAGATCAGAAACCATCGCGAGATCCACCAGCGCGCTCAGATCGGCGGTGCGACCGAGATCGAGGCCGGCCAGATCTCCGCTGCCGGAGGTGAGATCCTCGACCGAGCCGCTGAGGTCCGACGGATCGGGCACGCGAGCATCAGTACCACCGTCGCGTCCGCCCGGCATTGCGCCACCTTTGCTACAACCGAGTGCCAGCACCAACAGGAGAGCCCATCTGCTCATTTCGGCAGGGTATCACGGTACCTGGGTGCTGCTGTTTGATTCCCATTGCCGAGAGTGGGTGTCGATCTCTCCGCACATCCTGCCGCAGGCCGAAAGCCGACCTTCGGGTGCCACCGGACTCCAGCCGCGCACGACCAGCTCTTGGAAAAACGGGCCGTCGATGATCTCGTCCAAGCGGTGCTGGCGAAGATCGAGCGTCGCCAGTCCTTCGGGTAGCTCGGCGATGCGGGCGCGAATCTCCGCAGCCATCGGAGACGGCCACGAGTCGTAGATCTGCCCAAGCCAGCAGCACGGAAAGACGTGGCCGGTGGCGCTGACGTAGATCTGCTCATCGCGGACCGCCTTGCAGGCAATCTTGGTGGTGCCGAGGTATTCGGAGTAGCTCTGGCCGCGCTCCCGCAGGCTCGACAGGCGGACAAAGCCACTGTTTTGGTAGTCGGGCTGCGTCGGTAGTTCTAGGTGATAAGCGATGCCGCCTTCGGCCTTGAGCACGGGAAAGCGCTCGACCGCTTGACCATCGACCAAAAAGCGCTGGGAACGCTTGACGTTGAACTTGGCAAAGCCGAGCTGTTTGGCGAGCGCTTCGGCCTCGGCGACTTGGTGCTCGCTGTGCCGAACACCAGATAGTCCCACTCGGCCCGCCCGCCCGCTGCCAGATAGGCCCGCACCGCGTCCATGACCCGCTCCCAGCTCGTCCGCCGCCGATAGATCTGATTGACCTCGCCGAGCCCATCGATGCTAAAGGTCACCGTGGTGACGAGGCCTGCCAGCGCCGACCAAAACGCCGCGTCACGCCCGGAGCCGTTCGTCACGAGCTTCACCCGCAGCTTGGGATTTTCTCGGCGCAGGTACTCACAGATCGGCAAGGTGTCGCGGGCGGTCAGGGCATCGCCGTAGTTGCCGCAGAACAAAAACTGCTTGAGCCGTCGCAGCAGAGACGGCGGAAACATGGTTTGGAAGTCGGAAAGGGTCAGCTCGGTGAGCGGTAGGTTGGGATTTGGTTCGCCGCCGGCGCGAGTACGAGGACACATCGGACAGGCCGCGTTACAGCGCGTCGTGAGTTCGACGTGAACGCGAAAGACCTGACTGGCGGTGTAGATACCCATAGAAACCGATGCAATCAGGCTGAGCGTAGCTGCTTTTGGGGGACCAGGTGAGAGTTTATCGCGTTGGCGTTGTTCTTGCTTTTGCCGCTGCACATAAGGGGTCTCTGCGATGAGCCTATGTGAGCCTGTATCTTCCTCTGCGGGTACCACACGACCATCTGACACAGCACTGCCACACTTGCCCGTGGCGCTGTGCCGACGAATATTGCGGCAAGTTCTGAATCGGGCACTTGGAACGCCGAGCGACTTCGAGGCATTTTTGATTGATTACTTCCCTGAAGTGCATCGCCAAACCGGCGCGGCAATGGATCGCGAACAGAAACTGAACTTGTTATTGGTGCGAGTAAAAGAAGAGCTCTTGACCGAGCTTTTGCAGCGTGAGTTCCCACAACTGGTTGAGGAAGAGCTGCTCCACGCAGAGCTGGCCAAGCTGGCCGCCCACGAGCTGCGCGAAGAGAAGCGGCGACGCTTTGTCATTATCCTGTCAGCCACCATCGAAGAAACGGATCGCCACAAAGTGGAAGCCTTATTACGCCATTTGCGTCGCTACACCGATGACTCTGAGCTGACCATTGAAGATGTCAAAAGCGGCAGTGTCATCCTGATTTGCACGGGTGCGGAGTTCGCCTTCCACAAAATCTTTGAGGACTATGTTGTTGGAAAACTGCCCTCGCTGCTTGGGATGAGTATTCTGACTGTCTATCCACTCCATCAGGAGCCGGGCCAGGTGCCCCTTCTGAGGGCCCAACACCAGATGCCCGACCAGATGATGCCGTTCGTGGAGGACTCACAATCGCTCACGTGCAGTATGGTGAGTCGGCAGTCCGTCCAGCCGATAGGCGGGGTGAAGACCTCATCGATCATGATGGGCGAGCCGATGTCGATGTCGGAGCTTCGTCCTCTCGACGCCACGCTCAAGCTCCGGGGTCGCAGGCCCTGGCTGTGGAACAAGTCCATCCTGACCTCACTGTGTGCGGCGGCTTGTGTGATGATGTTGGTGGTTTCAGGAATCGAGTACAGAAGCAAATCGCGCCTGGCCACCAATCACGAGTGGTCGCAAGAAACCGCTCGGCCCTCACCGCCTACCGCACATTCCGACGATGGCGATGAGAACGCGCCCCAGCTTTCCGTCCTGCCATCCCAAGTGAAGGAAGAACCAGAACCTCCGCCCGAACAAGCTGCGGTGCGTGCAGGAAGCCCTGCCCCTCGTGTAGCAAAGTCCTCTCGGTCTAGGGATCGTATCGAGGCAACTTGTCGCAAGGGCACACGCTGCGAACGAGTTACCGCGATTCAGGCGGTCGAGGGCTGTCTCCGCGATCTGGCAGAGCCGGGCCAGCTTGCGCGGATGGAAGGCGAGGTTTGGCTTGCGCGCAGCGGCTCACGCTATGTCACACGATCATCAGGGCTGCAAAGCGGCTCGCAAAAACGGTGGACCGATTCGCTACAGGAGTGCGTGACGCAGAAGCTCTCTCACAGCGCGGGTCCGTCTAGGCGATGGCCCCAGACGATTCGGGTGAAGGAAAAGTGGTCGCATGAGCCGTTGTAAACGCTAGCTGCCAAACCCAGTCCGAACGAAAACAGCATGTTTATAGCTAGACGGCACGATCGGGTCGCGATACATCGCTGCTGTGCGGGCGGCACAAAGCTTTTCGATCTTTTTCCCCATGTACAACGAGCGGGACAACATCGCGGCGACGCTCCGGCAGACCCTCGATGTGGTTCCCAAGCTCGGGTTTTCTGAATACGAGATCCTGGTCGTCGACGACGGTAGCAAGGATGGCTCGGCGGAGGTGGTGCGGCGCTTTATGCAAGACAACCCCTGCGTGCGGCTGGTGCAGCATCCCCAAAACCTCGGCTATGGGGCGGCGCTGCGGACCGGTTTTCAGTCGGCGCGCTGCGACTTGGTCTTTTATACGGACAGCGACCTCCCGGTCGATCTGTCGGTGGTAAAAGACGCGCTGCCGCAGGCGCTGGAGACGGACATCCTGATTGGGTACCGTCGCGAGCGGTTCGATACGCCTCGGCGTGCCCTGTATTCGCGGGTCTATAACCTGCTGGTGCGGACGCTGTTTGGGGTGCGGGTGCGGGACGTGAACTTTTCGTTCAAGTTCGTGCATCGACGGGTGCTTGATGCGATTCAGCTCACCGCCAGCTCGGTGTTTATCGATGGACAGCTACTTGCGGAAGCGCACCGGCTGGGCTTTCAAATCAGCGAGATGCCGATTGACTATCACCCTCGGGTCATCGGCTCGTCGAGCTTCAACTCGCTGCGAGCGGCCTGGGTGACGCTGGTCGAGATTTGGAAGCATCGCTTTTCGCCACAGTCCCTGCCAGCGATCGCGCCGCCGGCCGTCGAGTCGGCCCTGCCAACGGTCGATTCTTCGACTGCGGCACCCCCAGAGCTGTTGACCCAGATGACCAGCGTTCGGTCGGACCCGTCGCTGCCGCGCACTGGTTGAAAGTAGCCAGGACTCTCGTCGACAATAGCCGGATGATCCCGGTTCGTCCCGACATTCTATATAAAACCCCAGGTAGGGTGGCACTGGTCTTGGCTGGCGGTGCCGCACGTGGTGCCTACGAGGTGGGCGTGGTCCAACACATCGTCGAGGAAGTGTCGCGTGACCTTGGTCGTGACGTGCCGCTCGACATCATCTGCGGCACCTCGGTGGGGGCGATCAATGGCTGCGGGCTGGCGGCGTTTGCCGATGCGCCCCGTAGTCGAGCCCGGCGTCTGGTGTCGCAGTGGCAGTCGCTCAAGATGGATGATGTGGTGCGCATCAAGCCGATGCACCTGGCGCAGTTTGTGCGCAGCCTGATCAGTCGCGCCCCACGCGCCTCCGAGATCTCCGAGGATCGCTATGGTGGGCTGATCGAGCCGTCGGGCATGGAGTCGATCATCCGCAACGCGATTCCGTTTGAGCGAATCACCGAGCACTTGCAATCAGGGCTGTTGCAGGCCGTAACGGCCTCGGCCACACACATTGCGACCGGCAACACGGTGGTGTTTATCTCGCGCTCGAGCCACGGCGTGCCGCGCTGGTCCCGAGACCCGAAGGTGGTGCCGCGCAAGGTGGCGGAGCTGCGGATGCAACATGCGCTGGCGTCGGCTGCGATTCCGCTGGTCTTTCCATCCGTGCGGGTCGACGGCGAGTTCTACTGCGACGGCGGTCTTCGTCAAAACGTCCCACTGTCCCCAGCCCGGCACCTGGGTGCCAACGGAATGATCGTGGTCAGCCCGCGCTACGTGGGGGAAATCCAGAAGATCCCGGAGCGACCAAATCCATCGGCCAAGATGCCGAGCCCGCTGTTTCTGGTGGGCAAAGCGCTCAATGCGCTGCTGCTCGATCGAGTCGAAAACGACATCGAACGGCTCCAGCGCATCAACCAGATCCTGCTCGCCGGACAGAACCAATTTGGCGAGGAGTTTCTGCCGAAGTTAAACCAGGCGATGGGCTACCACAACAAGACAGAGGGCATGAAGCCGCTGTCGGCGCTGCTGGTGCGAGCCTCG
>CALLYL010000492.1 GCA_937859535.1 uncultured Myxococcales bacterium | reverse complement strand
CATCACAGACTCCGCCAGCAGAAACATAGGTCTGCGCGCCGTAGGACTTGCCGGTGGCGTTGAACTTCAGAACCGTGGTGGCACCCTGGTTGTAGTCGTAGCAGTTGGTTCCGCAGGACGCTCCTTGCGGAGTCACGATCACGGTTCCTTCGCCGCTCTGATCGATGATGAGCGAGCAGAGGCGCGGATTCAGTGAAGACAGGTTGACCGTAACTTCCTGACCACGTCCTTTCGATAGATCGATGGTCACGGAACCCGTTGCAGACTTGCACCGATCCGTTCCAAGCGCCGAGACATCCACCGTGAGTTGACCGCTGCTGCTGCTGGGGAGCCTCACAGAGAAGTAGTCGAGCGGGTACGGTGACTCAATGTCGGTACCTTTCATCGCTAAGGTATCGCCGAGCTTCGCCGTTGAATATAGCAAGGCGGTATCTGTCGGAAGACCTTTTACGTTGACTAGAATTGTGTAGTCTCCGCCGTCACAGCTTCCGAACAAGACTGTCGTGAGCGCTAGGAATCCGGTGTTTAGAGCAGGAAGGTATCGACGACTTGGCATTCTGTTTCCTCTTCACAATCTGGGCCCGATGGTAGGCTCGCTGCGCCGACAGATAGACCGGTGTGAGGACAGTGTAGCAGAAACCTTGCGTCCGTTGGGACTGGAACCTACGCCGGTCCCGCATCGTCGGTGGCCGACGGATCTTGCCTGCACCTGGCCGCTCGGTCTACGATGGTGTGTGCCACTTTCCCGACAGACCGCGAGGACGACCCGACAGCCCCGATGTGGGTCGTATGGATTGGAGCTTCGGGCGATCTTCGCTCCGGTGACGCTTGGGCTACAGCTCATCACGCTGTCTGCCTGGGCGCAGGACTCGATTCCCGACTGCACGCTCGACAATATTTGCAACGGTATGTATGAACGTGCCAAGAGTCAGTCTACGCAAGGCAACTACGCTGACGCTGCTCGACTGTACAAGCTGGCGTACCAGGTGATTCCCGATCCGCGCATCCTCTACAGCGTGGCGCGGGTGCTACACAAGGATGGACGGAGCGACGAAGCGAGATCGTACTACCAGAAGTTCATCGACTCGAAGCTGGACGACCCACCGCAAAAGCAGAAGGCCAGCGAGTATCTGGTGCAGCTCCCACCTGACGACAAGTCCACTCCGGCAAGTATTCCTTGGCGTGCGCCGTCGTCGGCCACAATCGGTCCCAAGCCAGTTCCTTCCGCCGTGAAACCATCCGATAGCGACTCCAAAAACAACCGCGCCTTTCCGATGGGAGCCGCCGCGCTGCTCGCCACTGGTGGAGCCGGACTGCTGACCGGCTTCATTGTGGGTGGTGTGGCGTTATCGAAGGAAAAGCAACTGATCAGTACAGATGCGCCGTACGATCCCGCCGTGTTTGCTCGTGGCGTGACGCTCAACCGTGCAGCGATTACCTTGGATGTACTAGGCGGCGCGATGCTGATCGGTGGTGTGGTTTGGACTTCGGTGCGGTTCGTCAAACGAAAGCCCACTACGCCGACCGTCGCACTGCTCAACGGAACCGGAGGAACATTTCCATGAAGCGATTCCTGCCCATGACGCTGGTGCTTCTGGGCTGTTTCAACCCGGATTTCACCCAGAAGCCATGCACTAGCAACAGCGCTTGCCCGGTCGAGCTCGGGTATTCCTGCGTTGCTGGTCGCTGCGCTCACAGCGGCTCAAATGCAGTCGTAGACATGGCGCTCGACCCTAGGCCCGTTCGCGTCGAGGTCGAGGTACGCGGCACCGGCTCGTTCTACATGGGCACGAGCGCAACCGACGGAATCAACGACACTCCGACCTATATCCGCAGCGTCCCAAGTCCGTACTTCCTGGACGAGCGCGAAGTCACGGTCGCCGACTACCAAGCCTGCGTGACCGCGCAGGTATGCACCTCACCGCTGAGCGGCCCGTTAGGCACCCAAGGCTGGGTCTGCTCCTACGGCACCGGCAAAAACAATCACCCCGTCACTTGCGTCACCAAGACCCAAGCGGAAGCATTCTGCACCTGGATGGGCCGACGCCTGCCCACCGAAATGGAGTGGGAATACGCAGCACTCGGCAAAACCGGACTGAGCGGCCAGCGGCTGGTCTTTCCGGGCACTCTTGGTGGCAACGCCTGCTGGAACATGAACGGAACCTGTCCTGTCGGCAGCTACGTAAAAGCGTATCTCGGCCAAGTTGTCACCGCTGATCAGCCGGGGTTTTACGACCTGCTCGGCAACGTCTGGGAAAAGACGTCGAGCCCGTTCTGCACCTATCCGGCAGAGACTTGCACCACCGACAAGTTCTCAATCCGAGGCGGCAGTGGGTTCGACAGCGACATGAGATGGTCCAAAGCAACGGCACGACTTCCTTCCCCTGCGGCAGAGTATTATCCCAATGCTGGATTTCGTTGCGCACGCAACTCGAAGCCATGACTAGTTTTCGCGACACGGCGCTGTGCCGTTTGTAATGATGTAGTCGTAACTGTCTAGCCCCCGACAGCACCTCGGCCCACTCATCCTCAGCTTTACTCCCCGTCGGGCTCTCTATTCGAGCCTGGCTAACCCCCGTCCACTCCCAAACCACCAGATGTTTCATTTTTCCGCGCTCTGTCCGCTAAAATTGGCGCTCTGTTCGCCACAAGGTGCACCACAATTACTCGCTGAGTTCGTCATACATTATCGTCGCTGAATGGCTCCAACAACAAATTGGACAGCGCTCTCTGCTCGGCCTACGTAGGCGACATGATTCGCATCGATCTGACCCGCTTTTCACTTTCTCTTGCGCTGCTTGGCGAGCTCATCACGCTGGCTGTTCACCCTCGGACTCGCGAGCGCTTGCTCGCCATCTTCCGTATCGCTCAGGGCTACTCCGCTGCCACTGTCTGTCGCGAGCTACAGCGCGATCATCATACCGTGCTCAAGTGGGCTCATGACTTCAACTTGGGAGGCCCCTCCGCCTTGGTTTACAAGCACTCCGGCCGTACTCCTTCCCAGCTCTGTTCGCTCGCTCCTCTTCTGGTTGACGTCGTCGAGGAATCATGGTCACTGGCGGCGCTTCCGCGGGTTAACAAAAAACGTCAACGCTCCTGTTCAGCTCGGCATAGCGCAAGAGCACAGCGCTACGCAGCAGACCGATTTGGTAACGACTCCGCAAGCCACTCCTGAGCAGACTCCTTTTCTGCCCCCTGCGTTTCGCTGGACCCTCCGCACCCTCTGCGCTTTGGTACTCAGCATCACGGGACGTCTCGTCTCCCGAGAGACTCTGCGCAAGCTGCTGCATCAGACCGGATATTCCTTTAAGCGGCGCGCCCGCATTCTGCTTGGCAAAGCCGATCCCAAACAGCGCTCGGAATTTGTGCTTGAGCTCGCTCGTTTGGTAACGGAGTCACAGCAGGAAGACGGACCGCTGCTGGTATTTTCCGACGAGGCGCACATCCATCTGGAGGCCGACGAAGGCTCGGGCTGGAGTCGTAAAGGAGTGCCTCTGTATGTCAATTCCCACTCTCCGCAGCGGGGCAGGTAGCTCTCCTGTTTCGGTTTCTACGCTTTGGGAAGCGACCACCCCGTACTGCTTCATACTGCATCGTGGGCGACGGCAGAGACTACCAACGAGGCTCTGCGGATGCTTCGAGAGCAGCACCCAGAGAGGCGCATCATCGTGATCTGGGACAACGTCCGTTACCACCACTCCCGACTGGTCCGTACCGAGGCGGCACAGATGGGAATCGAGCTGCGCTTTCTGCCCCCGTACAGTCCAGATTTGATGCCCGTCGAGCGGCTCTGGTCCTGGCTGCGGCAGGAGCTGACCTATCGGCATTGTCACAATAGCGAGCAGCAGCTCGCCGAGCGCATCGCCGCCTTCGTGGCCCAACTACTCGATGAGCCCGCCACCGTTCACAAGCGACTCCGCCCCAAACTCTCCATCAACCCCCAAGAGGAATTCCTGCGGGTTTGAGCGTGGACGG
>CALLYL010000491.1 GCA_937859535.1 uncultured Myxococcales bacterium | reverse complement strand
GAGCAGCGAGTCGGACAGCTCGCCGGACGGACCTTCCTGGAGCTGACGACTGGCAAGGGCGGCAGCGAGTCTTCGGTCGAAAAAGCCCACCAAAAGCGCCGCTCCGCCGAGTACAAAAAGGCGATCGATCAGCTCAAGGGCAAAGCGATCATCAACGCGCAGCTCAAGTAGGGGCCCGATAGGGGACAAAGCCCCCAGCAGCGGGATCGTGGACGCGCTGTTCCACGGTAAAGCGAGCGTCGCGGCCCTCTCCGGTGATCGTATAGATGTTGTAGCGGGCCCGCCGGTCGAGCAGCGGGCTATTGTACGTCCCCGAGCCAGCCCCAATCACCGGGATCGGTCCGGTTGGACCCTCAAGGTGAGCGTGCAGATCACGATGCTCGTGACCATGCAGCACCAGGTCGCAGCCCACCCGGCGCAGTAGCTTGTGGAGTCGACTGCGATCCCGCAGCGCCCGCAGAATGTCGAGATGCTGCGGCAGGGGCGGATGATGGACGAGCAGCAGTCGAAAGTGATTGCGGGTGCCATCCAGCACTTCTTCGAGCCGCCGAAGCTGCCGACCGCCTAGCCAACCATCAGCAAGCGGCATTGGGGAAGGCAGCGCTGTCGAGCAGCCAATGATCGCAACACCATCGCGGACGCGCACAATCGGCCAGGTCGCCAGCTCATCCGGCTTGGCACCATCACTTTGCGCATACGGCAACAGCATCTTTTCAAAGGTCCGCCCAAAGTACGCGCCCCACACGTAGACATCGTGGTTGCCAGGGATGGCCGTCACGCCGAGCGGCCCGAGCGGCAGTGAGTCAAGGGACTTGCGGGCTCGTCGGAATTCACTGGGCAGGGAGAGATTGGTCAAGTCGCCGGTCACCACCACGTGATCGAGCGGTTGCTGTGCCAGGTCGGTGCACAGCGCATCGAGCAGCTCCGTCGGATGAGCAGCGCGACGCTTGCGTAGTAGGTTCAGCCAGCCAAAAAATCGCTTGCTGATGAAGCGCAGGGGTGACGCCCCAGATAGGTCGAGCGCGTGCAGGTCCGAGATGTGTGCGATACGCATGTCGGATACAAACTAGCGCAAAGGCTCAAGCGAGGATCGGTCGTTTCGATGACACCATCTCAACCCAGCAAGCTCCCACCTGGATTTGTTCAAACGCTCGCCGCGATAGTCGGTGAGGCCGGATTACTAACCGACGCCGATGCGATCGAGCCGTTTCTGACCGAGCCACGCGGCACCTATCGCGGGGAGACCGAGGTCGTCGTCCGTCCGGCCTCGACCGCTGAGCTGTCCGCCGTGGTGACCGCCTGTGCCAACGCCCAGATCGCCATGGTTCCGCAGGGTGGCGGCACGGGACTGTGTGGCGGCGCGGTGCCATCGAGCACGGGCGATCAGGTCGTCATCAGCTTGGCCAGAATGAACCGCATCCGCTCGATCGACCCGCACAGCTTCACGATGACGGTCGAAGCGGGCTGCATTCTCGCCGACATCCAGCGCGCTGCTGAGTCGGTGGATTTGCTGTTTCCGTTGAGCCTGGGGGCCGAGGGAAGCTGTCAAATCGGCGGCAACTTGTCGACGAACGCCGGTGGAACCCAAGTCCTGCGCTTCGGCAACAGTCGCGACCTGGTGCTGGGTCTGGAGGTAGTGCTTCCAGATGGTCAGGTGCTCGATATGCTGCGCGGGCTGCGCAAAGACAACACGGGGTACCACCTAGCGGGGCTGTTCTGCGGCGCGGAAGGCACGCTCGGGATCATCTCGGCTGCGGTGCTAAAGCTGTTTCCGCAGCCGCGAGAGGTTGCGACCGCGCTGGTGGCGGTGCCGGACCTCGACGCAGTCATCAAGCTGCTATCGCTGGCCCGCTCGGCCACTGGAGATGCCCTATCGGGCTGTGAGTTCATTCCGCGCATCGCACTAGAGATGGTGCTGCGTCACATTCCGGGGACTCGTGACCCGTTTCCGACACCGTATCCGCACTATTTGCTGCTCGAAGCGCAGAGCGGCAGTGAAGAAGGGCGAGTCACCCAGGAAGTCGAGAAGCTGCTCGCGGACGCCGTCGACTCCGAACTGATCCTCGATGCCACGGTGGCGCAGAGTCCGGCGCAGGCTGAAGCACTGTGGCACATCCGGGAGAGCATTCCCGATGCCCAGAAGCCGGAAGGATTGTCGGTGAAACACGATGTGTCGCTACCGATCCATCTGGTACCACGGTTTGTAAAGCAGGCCAGCCAGCTGGTCGAGGCCGAGGTGCCGGGGATTCGGGTGGTGGCGTTCGGTCATGTGGGGGATGGCAACGTCCACTTCAACCTGAGCCAGCCGCTCGATATGGACCGAGCCACCTATGCCAGTCACCGCCACAAACTCTCTGAGCTGGTCCACGAACTGGCGATGTCGATGGGTGGCAGTTTTAGCGCCGAGCATGGCATTGGACAGCTCAAGCGCGACGAGCTTCGCCGCTACCGATCCGACAGCGAGCTGCAAGTGATGCGCAAGATCAAAGCCGCGCTGGACCCACACGGACTGATGAATCCCGGCAAAGTGCTGTGACACCCAGCGGATCGCGTGGTGGACGATAGCGGTACCAGTTCGCAGCAGCTTTTTTGGCAGCGAGCCGATCTTGCAGAAAAATTGGCCCACCATGAAGCTGTCCAAGCTACTCCACGAGGTCGAGCTGCGTCCGTCTCAGTCCGCGCTGCTCCCGACGCCAGCGGAGCTTGATACGATCGAGATCGGCGAAGTCCGCGATGATTCGCGACAAGTGCAGCCAGGCGATCTGTTCGTAGCCGTGCCGGGACAGACCGTAGATGGCCATCATTTCCTTCGCGACGCCGAAACCCGGGGAGCTCGGGCCGCAATCGTCGAGCAGGTACATCCGGACTGTAAGCTGCTGCAGATTCCCGTCGTGAATGCCGCCGAGTCGCTGGCTCAAGTGGCGATGAATCAAGCCGGTCGGCCGTCGGACTCGCTGACCTTGATCGGCATCACCGGGACCAACGGCAAAACCACCAGTAATTTTCTCGTGGAGACGCTGCTCGAAGAAGCCGACCTGCGGCCAGGGCTGCTCGGCACCGTGCTGTATCGAGGGCCGGGGGTCAATCGATCTGCACCGTTTACAACACCGACGGCGCTGCTACTACACCGCACGCTAGGAGAGATGGCCGAACATGGAGCCAAAGCGGTGACAATGGAAGTGTCGTCGCATGCACTGGCGCTCGGCCGGCTGTTTGGGGTGCGGTTCCGC
The DNA here is from genome assembly GCA_937859535.1 of uncultured Myxococcales bacterium. GTDB lineage: Bacteria > Myxococcota_A > Polyangia > Palsa-1104 > JAEUJZ01 > JAEUKA01. The sequence continues at coordinate 2,504 of CALLYL010000491.1, read as the reverse complement.
GTCGCTGCGTTCAGCAACTTGACCCAGGATCACCTGGATCTCCACGGCACGATGGAAGAGTACTTTGCCGCCAAGTGTCGACTGTTTACGGAGCATCTGCTCCCGGCGGAACGAGGGGGCCGGGCAGTTGTGAACCTCGACGATGAATGGGGACGACGGCTGTTTGCGACGCTGCCAGCGGCTCAGCGAATCGGATACTCGCTCGAGCGGCCGGCCGACATCTCGGTGGTCAGCGAAAAGACGGGCGTCGAAGGAATCGCAGCAGTGCTCAGTACGCCGATTGGTGAAGTCACGCTGAAGTCACCCCTCACCGGGCGTTTTAACCTTTCGAACCTGGCGCTCAGTGTGGGCATCGGCGTTGCACTCGGACTGTCGGCCAGCCAGATTGGACGAGGGCTGTCGCGACTAAGTGGCGTACCGGGGCGACTGGAGCGTGTGCCCAGCCGAAGAGGACCAACGGTGCTGGTCGACTATGCGCACACCCCCGACGCCCTTCAGCGGGTACTAGCGACGTTGCGACCACTGACCATCGGTAGCGGTGGAACCAAACGCGGCCGACTGTGGGTCGTATTCGGCTGTGGCGGTGATCGTGATGCAGGCAAGCGTCCGTTAATGGGGAAAGTAGCCGCCGAGGAAGCCGATCTAGTGGTGGTGACCTCGGACAACCCCCGGAGCGAAAACCCGCAGGCCATCATCGACATGATCATGGCAGGAATCGAGTCGACCCGAGCATCGCAGCCGCGCATGCTACCGATAACAGACCGCAGCCAGCTTTCATCGGCTCAGAGTGGCTACCTGGTCGAGCCCGATCGTCGACAAGCGATCCAAAGCGCGATCCTTGCTGCCAGTCCCGATGATTTGGTGCTGCTCGCCGGCAAAGGTCACGAGGACTATCAGGTCATCGGTACGATCAAACATCACTTCGATGACCGCGAAGAGGCCCAGCGAGCATTGCAACTTCGTCCAGATGCTCAGCCACGCTCAGGGCAGTTCACACCGCAAGCCATGCTCAGTGCTCATCCATCCATCGAACTGCCGCTGGAGCGCGTTCTGGGCGCAACCGGGGGCCGTTTGGTCCGGGGAACGACCCATCGCTTTGCCGCAGTGACGATTGACAGCCGAAGCGTTACCCCCGGAAGTTTGTTTGTTGCGATCCGTGGGGAGCGACTCGATGGTCACAACTTCATCGCGCAGGCCGTACAGAACGGTTGCGGTGGTGTGCTGATCGAGCGCGAGAAACTGCACACGGTGCCGGATCATCCCAGCCTGGCGGTCATCGAAGTCGCCGACACGATTGTGGCGCTTGGACAGATCGCCCGTGCTCATCGTGACGCACCAGAGATTTCCGCCAAGCTGAAGGTCGTCGCTGTGACCGGCTCTTCCGGAAAGACCACCACCAAGGATCTCATCGCCGCAATCCTGGCTGCCCACGTCAGCGAACCGGGCGAGTTGGTGAAGACCGATGGCAATCTCAACAATCATCTCGGCGTGCCGCTGACACTGCTCAAGCTGCGGCCCGGCCAGCGCTACGCCGTTGTCGAACTGGGCATGTCTGCTCGGGGCGAGATTGCCTATCTCACCTCACTGTGCCGGCCCGATGTCGCTGTCATCACCAATGTTGGGCCAGCTCACCTTGAAACACTCGGCACGATCGAAAACATCGCGCTGGCCAAAGGCGAGTTGTTCGCTGGACTCGCCGATGGCGCAACAGCGGTCTTCCTCGATGGACACAAACCAGTCCGCGAGCAGGCCATTCGAGCCGGAGCACTGTCAGGACGGCTGCGTGCTGCGATTGCCTCGACGGGGGCGGTGGCCGCCGCTGGCTCCTTGGCACACGTGGAACTTCAAGGAGAAGACAGCGATGGTCTCACGCTGCGACTCAGCTTTCCCCAAAGTAGCGGCCATGCGGTGCAACTGGTTCGCTTGCCGCTCATCGGACCACATCATGCGGACAACGCGGCGCTGGCAGCGGCGGCGGCAGCAGCGCTAGAGATATCGCCCGCAACGATCGCAACCGGACTCGGCAAAGTTCAGCCGGGCAAACACCGGGGTCAGATTCTGATCATAGGAGGCCGGGTCATCCTCGATGACTGTTACAACGCCAATCCATCGTCGATGTCTGCGGCGCTGCGGGCCCTGCCAGGCCTGCGACGCGGTGGCCGAGCGGTGGCGATTCTCGGCGATATGCTAGAGCTGGGCCCGACCGAAGCCGAACTCCACGCCTCCGTCGGTCGCTTGGCCGCAGCCACTGGTCTTCACAAACTGATTGCCATTGGGGAGCGGGCTCGTCACATCAGCCAGGCCGCCGCCGCTCAAGGCACCGATGCCATTCATGTTTCAGCCGCAGCTCAAGCCGCTGAGGCTGCCATCGCGGCAACGACACCCGGCGATGTTGTTCTCATCAAGGGTTCGCGTGGCATGGCGCTTGAGCGCGTGCTCGAACACCTCACCACACTACTTGCTCCGCCACCACCAGTGAGCGCGGGTTAAGGGATTTGTCTTTA
>CALLYL010000490.1 GCA_937859535.1 uncultured Myxococcales bacterium | reverse complement strand
GCTGCGCTCGCTCGCTCGGTGCTTGGCGCGGGACTTTCAGCAGACCGACAACATCGCGGAGCGAGCCAACATCGCCCGCACGATCGCGCAGCTTGTGCAGACTCGCCACCGAATCGCACCGCCCAAGGTTGAGCCGTCAGCGGTCAAAACGTACACGGTCGAAGCATCGCCGGACTCATGGCCCGACCCACCGCCGCTTGTGACGTTCAGCTAGGTACGCTGCCCGGAAGAGCTGACAAATAAGGGGTCAACAATGAGGGTGCAACGCTGCGAAGTGGCGGGACGCTGGCGGTAGCTACCCAGGGCGGGAAGATCGGGCAGGGGAAGTTTAGGCTGCTGACTCTGCGCCAGCATCCTCGGGCACTCCGGCATCGCGTCGCTTGATCTCTTCCTCGTAGGAAACGATGACCATGGCGCGCAGCCGCTCGAAGTCGGACGCGGAGTTAAAGAAGATCCGACTTTTGCCCATGGACTCCGGCGTGCCTTCGACTTGGAAGCCAGGTGCCAGCATCGCCGCCTGTTCAACGGGCAGACGGGTCACCACTGATTTGCGCGGACCATTTACAAACACGCGCAGGAACCAGCGAGTCACGACACCGATATTGATCCCAAAATACGTCGCGGTGTCCTTGTACTTGATCGGCACCTTCGTTGCGGACTCATCACAAAGACGGCTCACAATGCGGAAGATCTCTAGTTCTTCCTCGGTCGTGACCACGGCGCTTTCGCGAGTCGCGTTTGGGTCTTTGGCTGATGGCGCTTCTGCCGGTGGATTGCTTGCGGCTGGGGGCGCATGTTCGACGATCGCCGGTTCCTGTGGCGCGATCTCTTGCTGGATCGATTTGGTCATCATCCCGAGTAGCGCTGACTGCACCGACTTCTTGACGATCGGCGAAAAACGCTCGATGACCCGCTCGGTGATACGACCTGAGACAAGGTTAAGCGTCCCAAGAATGAATCGGATAAAGTCTTCCGACGGGTTGCGCAGTAGCTCGTCAACGAGGGTGGTGATCTTTTCCATTGAGATCACTTCCTCCGCGTACCGCTGCACCGTCGCCGCGTTGAATCCGTCCCGCGTGAAAGGTCGCAAAGCGTCAGCATCGCGCTCGGTGAACGATAGGACGTTGAACTCGAAGAACGGGGACTCATCCATCATGTTCGGAGCGCGCAGATCGGTGAAGAAACGGTACGTCAGTCCATTGGTAAGGATTCCGACTCGCACCGACTGCGTAGAGTTGAAGTAGCGCGCAAGCTGGCCGTCATGGTCTTGCGGCTTTGCTTCGATGGACTTGCACTCGACGAAGATCCCAAGCTCACCCTTCACATACAGGGCGTAATCGATCTTCTCAAACTGGCCGTTCGACTTCTTTTTGGCGAAGTCTGCGACGTACTCGGGCCGGATCTCGGTCGGATCATAGATATCGAAACCCAGGATTTGGAGGAACGGCAAGACGAGCGCTTGCTTGGTTGATTCCTCCCCCTTGATGAAGCCTTGCCGCTTCTTTACCTGCTCGGAGAACTGCCGCAGATCCTCATAGAGTCCCATGTCGTTTGTCTCCTGTCGTCGTGGGCCGCGATGCGCCAATAGTGGGTCGTGTAGTCGGGCGGATAATCGCGCTCCCCACAAAGCGAGGTCAAGCGGTTGCTACGGCGGGTGACGTGGATCGGGCTTGCATGTGGAGCGGTATAGCGATGGTGGGTCGGTGCTCTCGCTGTCGGCTCGCTCTGTTGCGTTCCGCCCCGGCTTGGGCTACTCAGAAGCCAAGGAACGGTGTCCCATGTCCGCAAGTCGAGTCCAGCCGGTTCAAGCGCCAGCGCAGAAGGCAACTAGTCCGCGTGGTCCGCGCAGCGCGGGCGGGCGGGCGAAGGTTGCAAGCGAGATGATGGAGCCGGTGCCGCCGCCACTCCCTACCGATACGGCGCTGCGGGCGGAGCTTTTCGCTCGGCTTGATAGAAGCATCGCGTCGGCCCAAGCTGGCCGTCTGTCCGATTGGGAGGATGTAGACCGTCGCACCCGTCAGAAGCTTGGCTTGCCCCCCGCATGAGAGTCCGGTTTTCCGACGATGCCGAAGTGGCCTATGCGGAAGCTCTGGCCCGCATCTACCACGCCAATCGTTTCGCCGCGCAGCACTTCGCCGCTCGTGTGAATACTTCACTTCGGCGCATCCGCAGCTTTCCCAAAAGCGGCCATTTCGTTCCCGAGTATCCGACGCTGCCGATTCGACAGTTCATCGTCGAGCCATATCGCTTTTTCTACCAAATCGACGACAGGCACCGTCAGATCATCATTCTCGATGTCTGGCACGGCGCGCAGCTTCCCGCGCAGCCCGACCTTCACGCGCCATAGC
>CALLYL010000489.1 GCA_937859535.1 uncultured Myxococcales bacterium | reverse complement strand
CGCCGGGGTCGCGGTCAGTCCAACCTTGACCGCGTCGAAGTAGTCCAGTACCCGCCTGTACTTCGAGATGTAGTCCTCATGGCTGCGGAAGCCAAGCTCGGTATCGGATAGCTCGCGGTCGAGCAGGTAGCCGCGATGGCACTCATCCACGATGATGCAGTCGTATTGATCGACGGAGGGCGGAATGTCGTTTTCGCCGCAGAACAGAATCCGCTTCACCATGCCCTGCACGGTGGCAACGTGGACGACGGTTGCGCTTTCCGGTTCGGCTTCGTCGAACTCCTTGATGCCGAACGTCTCGGCGAAGGTCTGAAGACCCTCCATCCGCGTGTCTTTGAAGGCGTTCGCAGCCTGCTCGCCCAGCGCGGCACGATCGACCAGAAACAAGATGCGGCGGAAGCGCTGGACCTTCAGCAGTCGGTAGATGAGCGCGATGCAGGTCTTGGTCTTTCCCGTGCCAGTTGCCATCGCGAGCAAGATCGCGCGCTGGCCTTTCGCAATGGCTGACTCGACGGCTTGGATGGCAGTCTGTTGGTAAGGACGCAGCGTGAATCCGTAGGCGAACGGCTCTTGGGAAAGCTGCTGATGGGCGCGCACTTCATCGCGTTTCAGCAGCGCCGTAAGCCCTTCCGGGGTGTACCAACCATCGAGCGCATGCCCGAGCCGATCCGGCAGCCGTACATCGCAGAACCAGATTCCGCTTCGCGTCTCGAGCTGACGGAGGTACGGACGACCGTTGGTGGAAAAGACAAACGGCAGCTTGTGCTGTAGCCACGGCCCCCCTGGGGAAGTCAGGGTGCTGTCGATGACGAAGCCACGGCTATAGCGCTTGGCCTGCTGAAGGCAGCCCGATACATCCTTGTTCTTGCGCTTTGCTTCCACCGCCGCCACCGGGGTCAAGCCGACAAACAAGATGTAGTCAGCGGGACCGTTCTCGGTTGGCCATTCCGCGATGGCGAGGTTTTTTCCCTTCTTTGGACGAGCCCCGCGTGAGTAGGTCAACGTCGCTGTATCAACGGTCCAGCCCGCTAGGCGGAGCTGCTGGTCGATCAACTTGCGGGTATCGAACTCATCTAAATCGACATGCGCAGCCGCGGCGCTGGCTGCCGACAAAAGCGCAGCGAGATCAGCTTTCGGGGTGGCCAGCCCGCACGCCTGTTGTGCCTCCAACCGTGCGTTCACCGCAGGCTGTCCGCGATCGATGTCCGCCGCCAGTGATTCCAGGGAATCTGTGGTCGGTACCGCTCCGGTCACTACAGCATCCGGGGTGGGAACAAACGCTGGGTCTGCAAACGTCCGATGGAACCATAGTCCAAGCTGCTGCGTCAGCCGCATGGCAACGATCGCAGCGCTCGGATCACTCATCCTGCCATCGGCGGCGTCGTGACTGGCCCGTCTCACCGCATAAAACAGCCGGGCCACTTCGGGCGGAAGGATTCCATGGTCTTGCAGTCGACGAAGCAGGTCCGGTACTGCTTCCTCCTGCGAGGTCAGCATGCCCACCTTGGCGGCCATCAGCCTCGCCAGCAGCTCGGCAAACTGGGTCAGCTTCGTCAGCGCGAGTACCGAATGCCCCGCAAGATATCGATCCGCCAACCGTCCCAGCCGAACCAGCTGTTCATCGTGGCCCCGCAGGTACCCAAAATCGCTGCCCGTCAGCCGTGAGTCAGACTCACCGTCCGACGGTGTCGGTTCTTGATCGGACGAGTTGTCTTTGCGGCGGCCCATGGCGAAGTGGCGGCATTATCACGAGGCAGAGCCAAGGACTCAACAGCCGTGTAGCCGCTACTGCATGATCTTTTGCGGAAGCACACCGAGCCCACCACCGGTCCAATCACCACCAGCCCTCCGTCTTCCATTTCGTTTGGTCGCGAGCTCATGGACGCAGAGCAGAAAGACAACACCGCGCCCGCACCACCAAAACCCATTCACATGGTTGACGGAAAAACCCAAACAAGCGACGTGTCTTGCAGATTGAGCAGCCGGTCTCCCATTCTCCGCAGAAAAATCACCGTACAGTCAACTTCCCATCGCTTGCATAGCACCACAAGATGGTCGATTTTTCGGACATGACTTTCATGCGCTCGAAACAAACACTCGATTCAAGCGCTCGTTTCAAGTGCTCGTTTCAAATGCTCGCGCACAAAAGACCTATTGGTCGTTTTATGAGCGATTCGCATGAACTTTCTGTTTCGTTCTCAGTCGTTAAGTCTCAGCACGAAAATTGCAAAGAGCCGATCGCATGCCGCACCTAATTTCCCAGATGATCAAGCGCTTGATTTTGCAAACAGAATCTCCGCTTCGATCTTTAATTTCGTGATTCGACTTCGTTTCTGAACTCGAAAGAATTTGGTGGTGGGTGCATGTGGTTTTGTAGGTCATTATGATGATGCTGATTGTGATCATAGCTTCCTCAGATGCTTGACCGGAAGCATACAGAGGTGACAATGGCGATATGGAGAGGCAGTGTAGAAATCCCATCTGCGGACGAGTGATTCCTCGCGAAGCGCATCATCAGCAGTTCTATTGCTCGGACACGTGTCGCAAAAGTGGACCACGCAATATGCAAGTGGCCATCACGACGGATGATCCGGTGCGGACGATCAATCAGTACGGCGACGCATTTCAAGCCTCATTTGTACGACTAGCTTTCCGCCGACGCATCGAGTGGCGCTTTTTCCCTGGCATCGCTACGCCGCTCCCACTGCCGACGCTACCTCCCCTGCCAGGCGCGGGGGTTTATCGCATCCAGTATTTCGACGCCGCGTATCGGCCCATGATGGTCAGTGAAGTGCTGATTCATATCCCGAGTCAGAACATTGTGCAATATTGCAATTTTACCTCGGGCTCGCGTCGCGCCACGCGATCGGAGTAGCTCCGTGAATCATAATGCCGAAGCCGTCATCATGGTCATGCGCCCACCGGAAACAACGGTTCAGCTCGTGGTCAATGCAGTAAACGGCGTCGGTTCGATGCCTGGTGTCGGGTCCATCTCGCCTCGACTGATACCGGCAGAGCTAAGCGGGATGGTGCTATGCAATTTCTTTGATGCCCGCGGTGTTCCAACACGAAGCAGTGTACCAGTCTATCTACCCGGAAACACTGCGATTGGCATTTCGCAAAGTCCGAAGCAAAGCCCACCGCGGGTCTCGGCTCCGCCAAAGTTAGCCGCAGCGGCACAACCGGCAGCCGTTCCAAGCCCAGCGGTGACGATTGGTCAGCCGTTTCAAGCACAGGCACCGACGAGCCAGTCGGCTGTGCAACGTCCACCGCCAGCGCAGACAACATCGACACAAGAACCCACCGATAGTGACGACGAGGCGACGGATGACCCGAACTTGGCGCGGGAACTGGCGCTGGCGAAGGTGAGTCAAATCCGCAGCGCCACGCTTCAGCACGAAGAGAAAGCGGGCATCGAGATTGAGCTAGAGCGGCTTGCGGTAACCAAAGAATCGACGCATACCCGCGAAGTGGCGGAAGCGTTTCAGCTTAACTCGATGATGCGGCGTGAGCTACTCGCGACACAAAGTGCATATCGGGAAGAAGCGCAGCGGATGCTACAGAGCATAGATATCGCATCCAGGCGAGTGCTCGAAATGGCTGATATGGTCGCGGAGCGATTGAAAGATCCGCGCTTTGCGCCCATGCCGCAGCCGCCACCACCACCGCCGGATTATGTTGGCATCTTTGGAGGCATCGCGCAGCGAGCGCTGGATATCTACATGTCTGCGCAGTTGAAAGCACGCAAGCGGCGCAAGCACAAGTCGGTTGAGTGGGACCAATTCGAAGACCTCGCGACGGAGCTACTGCGGGCACAGCAGGCCCAGACGCCCCCCTCGCCATCGCTCGCGAAGTCTGCTGCGCTCGATGAGGAGGACGAAGCAGACGACGACGAAGACGAGGAAGAAGGCGACGAGGACGAA
>CALLYL010000488.1 GCA_937859535.1 uncultured Myxococcales bacterium | reverse complement strand
CACGCCGTGCGCACCCGCTGTCACGCCGTGCGCTCCCGCTGCTACGCCGTGCGCTCCCGCTGCTACGCCGTGCCCTCTGCTCGTCACGCCGTGCCCTCTGGCTCGTCACCATGTGCTGACTCCTCGTCACCATGCGCCGACTGCTCGTCACGCCGTGCCCTCTGCTCGTCACGCCGTGCCCATTGCTCGTCACCCCGTGCCCTCGGCTCGTCACCATGTGCTGACTGCTCGTCACGCGGTGACGGCGGGTTCGTCACGCGGTGACGGCGGGTTCGTACGCGGTGACAGCGGGTTCGCACGCGGTGACAGCGGGCTTGCGACAGGAAAGCAGGACGTTGCCGGGATGGGTGGTGGCCGCCAGGTCGGTGACTTCGACGGCAAAGCCTAGGGTTTCGAGAGCCTGTTGCAGCCCGCCCAGGGATCGATAGCGGACGGCGGGACCGAGGTTCCAGCCGAGCCGCACCATCGCTCGCTCGATGAAGCGGGTCAGCCCGGCCCCGCCGCGACGCTCGGGATCGGTCTCGCGAATCAGCAAAAGGCCGCCGGGACGCAGCGCCGTCACCACCCGCAGAAGCAGCGCGTCCTGCTTCGCGGGCTCGTAGTAATGGAGCACGTCGATGAGCGTCACCACATCACACGGGGGCAGCGCGCTCTGGTGGATATCGGCCCGCTGTAGCTCGACGCTCGGCAGATCCGCCGCCGCCCGCTGTCCCACCGCGATTTTCTCGGCGTCCCAGTCGAGCCCGAGCTGTCGTTTGCCTCGTCCTGCCTCGGCCAGCGCAATCGGCAGCATCCCCAGCCCGCAGCCTAGATCGAGCACCTCGGCGTCCTTGGGAACCCGCTGACACAGCGCCGTATAGACCGGGTCGAGCCGGTACTTGTAGCGGGCGTAGTAGCGATAGCGCGGATGGGCGGGCAAAAACCGCTCCTGCGAGCGAGCGATGACCTGGACGAGCGGATCCGGAAGCGAAGGTGCCTCGGAGAGCGGATGGAGCCGGGCTCGCCGACGCAGCCCCAGATAGACCGCGCCACCGACCAGCACGCCGATCGCAGCCCCGAGCAGGACGCCGCCGCGCAGCCAGGCCCAAAAGAACCGAACCACGGTGTCATGCAGCCGATCCGCCGCAAAGTCCGCTTGGGACAGCGTTGCCAGTCGCCCATGAGCCGCCCACTCGCCAAGCTGCACCGAGGCCAAGCCAATCACCGGGATCAGCGGCGGGATCGAGATGTTCGCGGCGGCATACATGATCGGCAGGTTCAGGCGCAGCACCGTCGCCAGGGCCAAACAGATCAGGATCTGCACGCCAAAGGTCGGGGTGCAGCCGACGACAAAGCCCAAAAAGAGCGCCACCGCGACCCGAAACGGGCTGCGATGCTGGCTCAGGATCAGCCGTCCGAGCTTGTGGATCCGCTCGCGCAAACCGGCCACCGCTTAGTCCCCCCCGAGATCGCTCGCCTCGTCGCGGCTGAGCATGTCCAAAAACCGCAGGGCGATCTGCTTGACCGAGCCGCTGGCAAAGCGCACCGTCGCGATCGGCTCCCGCCCGCCCGCATCGAGGTGCTCGATCCGCCCAAGTCCCCACGGCTGGGTCTTGTGCCTCACCGGCTGACCTGTGCGAGGAGGGACATCGCTGTCGTACTCGACCCGGACGTGCTGCTCCGAGGGTCCGGCACCTGCCGATTCGTGCCTCCGATTCGGATCGGAGATTCGACCTGCTAGCTGGGCGCGAACCCTCCCTACAGCGCCCGACTCGTCTCTGTAGGGTCGTGGGGGCTTTGGCTCGTCTTCATCGCGAACCACCCGCAGCGAGCCGTCGTCCTCCACCGGCACAGGCACCGGTGCCCATCCCGAAGATTGCAAGCCGTAGGCCTGCTGGCTGGGCTCGCCGTCAATCGACCCCACTATCAGAGATCGTGGGATGACCCGCACAAAGCGGCTGACTTCCATCGGGCGGATCTCCGGCCCCCACAGTCGCCGCTGCTTGGCCGCCGTCAGGAACAGCCGCGAGCGCGCCCGGGTCAGGGCCACGTAGGCCAGGCGCCGCTCTTCGACCACCCGCTCGTCTTCATTGTCACGCAGGGATGGACTGCCGGCACGCAGCGAGGGAAACAGCGTCTCTTCGAGCCCGGTTACGAACACCACCTGGAACTCCAGGCCCTTGGCGACGTGGGCGGTCATAAGCTGGACGCCCCTGCCCCGCTGCGTCGACTCTTCGTCGGTTTGCAGCGCCACCCGCGACAGGTAGTCGCCGAGCGTCAGCGGTCGTAGCTCCTCCCACAGCAGCGAGCCGCCGTCGCCGTCCCCTTCTTCCGGCTGCGGCTGCGCGGCCTGGGTCGCCATCGCTTCGAGCGCCAGTCGCTCTTCTTCCGCCATCGAGCCGAGCATGGCGTCGAGGTTTTGCAGCCGGTTTTCGTCTTCGGGATCGGTCGTGCTCAGCATCAGCCGATAGCCGGTGCGATCGAGCACTTCGGCGGTGAGCGCCGACACCGTCAGGTCCGCCGCCCGCACCGAGAGCTGGTCGATGAGCGAGACAAAGCCCGCCAGGTCTTTTTGCTTCTTCTTCGAGACCAGATCGCCGCCCTGGGCCGCCCGCTGCACCACCTTCCACAGCGTGGTCCCCTCCATCCGGGCCAGGGTCAGCAGCTTATCGACGGTGGTTTGCCCAATCTGCCGCGCCGGGACGTTGATGACCCGTCGCAGCGCCAGCTCGTCTTCGGGGTTTAGACACAGCCGCAGATAGGCGAGGACATCTTTGATCTCGGCCCGCTCGAAAAAGCGCATGCCCCCGAGCAGCGAAAACGGGATACCGAGGGCTTGCAGCGTCTCCTCAAACCGCAGCGACTGGGCGTTGGTGCGATAGATGACGGCGAAGTCCTCGGGGTAAAAGCCCTCCTCGGCCTGCATCCGCAAGATCGTCTCGGCGACATAGCGAGCTTCGGCGCGATCATCGCGGGCGCGAAAAAACACGATCGGATCACCGCCGTCCCGCCGGGTATACAGCCGCTTTTCGTGCCGATCCTCATTGCGCGATACCACCGCATGGGCGGCATCGAGGATCACCTGCGACGAGCGATAGTTTTCCTCGAGCTTGACCACGCGGGCATCGGGCCAGTCGTGGACGAAGTCGAGCAGCAGCCGGACATCGGCCCCACGCCAGCCGTAGATCGCCTGATCGTCGTCACCGACCACCGCCAGGTTGCGTGACTTCCCAGCCAGGAGCTTGAGCAGTCGATACTGGACGACGTTGACGTCTTGAAACTCATCGACCAGGACATGGTCAAAGCGAGTCTCAAGCTGGGCCCGTACAAACGGCTCGCGCTCGGCAATCCGCACCGGTAGCAGCAGCAGGTCGCCAAAGTCCGCCGCGCCGATGTGTCGCAGCCGCTCCTCGTAGCGCTGGTAGAGCTTGCGGACCAGGTCGGAAAAGTAGTCGGTGCCCTGGTATTCCTCGGCGAGCAGGCCTTGGTTTTTGGCGCGATCGATGTGGCCGCGCAGGGCCCGTGGCGGCAGCATTCGCTCGTCGATCTGGGCCTCGGCGATCAGCTCCTTACAGACCTTGAGCTGATCGTCTTCATCGAGAATGGCAAAGCTCGATGGCAGACCGGCATAGCTGGCCAGACTGCGCAACAGGCGCGCCCCGATCGAGTGAAACGTCCCAATCCAGCGCGGCAGCTCGGGCGGCAAGTCCCCCGGCTGGCGATCCTCGTTGAGCAGGCTCTCGACCCGGTGGCGTAGCTCGGCGGCGGCTTTGTTGGTGAAGGTCACCACCAGGAGCCGCTGCGCAGGCACGCCGCGCTGGAGCAGCTCGGCCAGCCGAAACGTGATGACCCGGGTCTTGCCCGAACCGGCACCCGCCAAGATGAGCAGCGGACCGTCCTGATGGTAGACAGCTTCCCACTGCGCAGGGTTTAGCGAATCGGGGTGGGACATCTTGGGTCCGAGCGTTATGCCCTAGACCGCACCCTTTTGGCAAAAGGGCCGATAACTTTGACTGAGCATCCGTGCCGATGCCAAGGTGAACCGTCGATGTCGCACGATTTTGAGCACAAAAAAGATTCGAAGGAAAACCCATTCCTGGCCGCGTTCAAGGGCACCGACCTCGGCAAGAAGAAGCGCGGCGCGGACGATGACCAGCTCAACATCGCGGCGGCACCGATTCACCTCGGTGGCGAGTCGTCGAGCAAGGTCTCGGCCAACGCCGCAATGTCCGCAGCGTCGGTGATGTCTCACTGGGCCAACGACAAGCCACCGATCGACACGATGACCGTTGCCGACCGCGCCCGCAAGCGGATGAAGGGCGGACTCGACGAGGGTGAAAAGCCCAAGGACGACAAGCTCGGCAAGCAAGACGACGCTGGCAAACAACAAGGCCACGAGTAGCGCACCCTCCCCTTCCCCCGCTGCACTGCTCGCTGCGGGGCCCCCCTTCCCTGCGACGCTTTTTTGTCGTTCCGCTTTGCGGCCCGAAAAAAAGGTCTTCGGTCGGCCCCACAGCTCAGATTTCGGGTTCCATTTTTCGGTGATGGTTCGGCATCCAAGCTGAGTTAGCTTCTTTGGCTACTCAGAGGAACCCGCTGTGCCAAACCGTCTTGCCGCGTCGTCGAGTCCGTATCTCCGTCAGCATGCCGACAATCCCGTCGATTGGTATCCGTGGGGAGACGAGGCGTTTGCTCGGGCCCGGCGTGAGGACAAGCCGATCCTGCTGTCGATTGGCTACTCGGCCTGTCACTGGTGCCACGTCATGGCCCACGAGTCGTTCGAGGATGCCGAGACGGCGGCGCAGATGAACCAGGACTTCGTCTGCGTCAAGGTGGACCGCGAAGAGCACCCCGATGTCGATCAGCTCTATCAGCAGGCGCTCCAAATCTTTGATGAAGGCGGCGGCTGGCCGCTCACGATGTTTCTGTTGCCGACCGGCGAGCCGTTCTTCGGGGGCACCTACTTTCCGCCGCAGGATCGCTATGGGCGGCCCTCGTTTCGGCGGGTGCTGACGGCGCTTTTGAACGCCTACCGCCAAGAGCCGGTCAAAGTCCGCGAGCATGGCGGCAAGCTGGTCGAGGCCCTGCGCGACGTTCAGCGTCAGTCGACGGGACAGGAGACCGGGGCCCATCTGCCCGAAGACCTGATTCAGCGGGTTGGGACGCGGCTGGCGGGACACATCGATCGGCGGGAAGGGGGCTTTGGCAACGCGCCCAAGTTCCCGAACCCGACGGCGCTGGGGCTGCTCCTCCGATCGTTTTATCGGAGCGGCGATCTGGATGATGTCAGGCCGGGGCTTTTGACGCTGACCAAGATGGCGCAGGGCGGAATCTACGATCACCTGGGCGGCGGCTTTGCGCGCTATTCGACCGACGACAAGTGGCTGGTGCCGCACTTCGAAAAGATGCTCTACGATAACGCGCTGCTGTTGCGGCTGTACGCACAGGCGCTGGTGCTGCTCGAGTCGATCGATCAGCAGGTGCTGGCCGGTCGCTATGGTCGCGTGATCGACGAAACGGTCGGCTGGTTGCGTCGTCAGATGAGCGCGCCGGGCGGTGGCTTTTACGCAGCACTCGATGCGGACAGTGAAGGCATCGAAGGCAAATACTACGTGTGGAACCCCGAGGAAGTCGCGGCGCTGGTCGGTCCCGAAAAAGCCGCGCTCGTGACCCGCTGCTACGACGTCATTCCCGGCGGCAACTGGAGCGATCCGCACGGCCACGGACCGGAAAACGCCTCGATCTTGCACGTCATCGATCAGCCCCATGACGAGGAAGAGGAGCGGCTGCTCGCCGAGGCAAAAGCCACGCTGCTGGCTGCCCGCGACCAGCGGACTCCACCGGGGACCGATGACAAAATCCTGACCGGCTGGAACGCGCTCACCATCTCGGGTCTGGCGACGTGTGGACAACTGCTCCAGCGGGTGGACTTCATCGAGCTGGCACGCACCACCGCCGACTTTGTGCTGACCAAGCTCCGCACAGCCAGTGGTGAACTGCTGCGTACCTATAAGGACGGCCAGGCGCGCTGGGCCGGGACGCTCGATGACCACGCCTTTTTGGCCGAGGCGCTGATCGCGCTGGGCCAGGCCACCCAAGCGTCCAAGTACCTGACGATCGCGGTCGAGCTAAACGAAGCGGCGCTGCGCAACTTGTATGACCCAGAGCAGCACGCGTTCTTTGTGGGCCCGGTGGAAACCGATGGGGTGTCGCTGATTGCCCGTCCGGTCAGCCTCCACGACAGCGCGATTCCCTCTGGAGTATCGGTGATGTGCCAAAACCTTTTGCGGCTGGCGGCGCTTTTCCCAAGCCACAGGGAGCGCTATCAAGCGATTGCCGAGTCGACACTGCTTCGGCTCGGGGAAAAAGCCCAGCGCAGCCCGATGGGGATGGCAGGACTGCTCCAGGCACTCGATCTGCTCCAGCACGGCCTGGTGGTGACGGTGGTGGTGGAGCCGCCGGGGACCGCGACCGATCATCCGCTACGACGGGCCGCCGCGACGACCTACGTACCCGATCATTTTGTATGGGTGGTGAAGGAAGACGAGGCGGTGCCCGAAGCACTCCAGGCGCTGTGCGAAGGCAAAACCAGTCGGGAAGGGAAGCCTGCGGCGTACGTTTGTCGGGGGCCGCGTTGCACGGCCCCAATCAGCGATCCGCAAGAGCTGCGAGGTCAGCTAGGCGGGCCTTAACCGACGACGCCGCACTTGTTGGGCGTGAACACGCCGCAGCTTGCGTTCGAGGCGCAGGTTCCGCAGTTGACCGTGCCACCGCAGCCATCGCCGACGGTACCGCAGTCAAAGCCCTTCGGGGTGCAGGCCTGATCCTTGGTGAGCGGCGTGCAAGACGTCGCGCCGCAGACACCTGGCATGCCACTACCACCGCAGGTCTGACCGGCTGGGCAGGTGCCACAGTTCAAGGTCATCCCGCAGCCGTCACCCGCCGAACCGCAAGCCAGACCGAGCTGAGCGCAGGTCTTGCCCATGCAAGCCCCGGTTCCGCAGGTTCCAGCGCCGCCGCCACCACAGACCTGTGGAGCCGCGCAGGTTCCGCAGTTGAGCATGCCACCGCAGCCGTCTGGATAGGTACCGCAGGTGTACTTCAGGCCCGCGCAGGTGAGCGGGGTGCAGCCACCGCCGCAGACGCCCGGAACACCGCCGCCACCACAGAGCTGGGGCGAGGTGCAAGTGCCACAGTTGGCGATCAGACCACCGCAGCCATCGCCTTGCGCGCCGCAGTTAAAGCCCTGCATGGCGCAGCTCTTCGGGGTGCAGGTCGGAACGTCGGCCTTGATGCACGAGGTCAGGTCGAACAGCATGTACT
>CALLYL010000487.1 GCA_937859535.1 uncultured Myxococcales bacterium | reverse complement strand
TTTGGGAATACACCTGGGAGTCTACTTGGGGGTCTGTTTGGGAGTCTGTTTGGGAGTCTGTTTGGGAGTCTATTTGGGAGTCTGTTTGGTTGCTGTTCTTCGTCGGGATTGGTTCGACAGGAGGACTCTGCGGATCAAAAGGAAGCTGCGCGATTCCTTCGGCTTGCACCTTTTGCCATTCCGCCAAGATGAGCTCGCGGAAGTTGGCAAAGCCCAGCTTTTCGATGGCCCATTTGAGACGCGCACGATGCCTATTTTTCCGATTCCCTTCGCGATGAAACACCCGCACCACCGCTTCGCTCAGCGATAGCAGTTCGTGGGCCGGAAGGAACGCCACAAGCTCGCCGGCACTGCGCGGCAGCGTGGAGGTTCCACCGCCACAGAGCACTTGGAAGCCCGGTTCTCCTTGCGCAGAGCGGCGGGCGATAAACGCTAGATCGTTGATCGGTGCCCGCACACAGCCGCGCTGACAACCCTCGAACGCGACCTTGAACTTGCGTGGCAGCGTGGAGGACAGCGGACCACGCAGTAGATAGCGAGTGAAGGCATCGGCGTAGGGAGTGACGTCGAAGGTCTCGCTCGGATCGACCCCGGCCAGGGGACAGGCAGTGACAGTGCGGACGCTGTTGCCGCAGGCTTCACGGGTGGTCAGTCCGGCCTCGGCCAGCGTGTACATCGCCCGTTCGATGTGGGCTAGGCGGATGTTGTGAAACTGGAAGTTCTGGCGGGTCGTGACATCGCAGCGACCGTCGCCATCTCTCTCAGAAACTAGCGCCAGCGCCCGCAGTTGGGAGGCCGAAAGGACTCCTTGCGGGACTTTGACCCGCAGCATCTGCACGTCGGTCTGCCTTTGGTGATAGACGCCGCGAACCAGGCGAAAGGCACGCCACTCCTCTGCCGAAAGTTCCCCTTTTTCGTAGCGATCGAGCGTGGCGACAAACTCCTCGACATCAGCAGTCGTGGCAAAGCCCAGTCGGCCCGGAAAGTACGCACCAGCAGTGGCGGCAGTCGCGGCAGATGACATGAACGGACGATATCCGTTATAGCAGACGACGTCAAATGGAAGGAGCTTCGCTCCGATCGAGCGAGGCGCGTTGGTTTCTGGCACACTGCGGCCATGACCGGCAAGACCAAGCGGAAGTCCGTGATTTCGAAGTCCAAACCGCCGCAGCGACCGCGCAGTGCCAGCGGTAAGAGCGAACCGTCACCCGCCGAGCCTTCGGCTCCCGAGCTGCCGGCACATGAGCCTCGCGTCGGTGACAACCTGCGGATTTTGCGGATGGAGCGCGGCATGTCGCTGGCGGAGCTGGCCGAGCGCAGTGAGGTGAGCAAGGCGATGCTAAACCAGATCGAGATGGGGAAGAGCTCTCCGACCATCGCGCTCGGCTGGAAGATTGCCAATGGACTCGGGGTTCCGTTTGGGGCGCTGCTCGGTGAGCCGATGCCGGGTGATTTTGTGGTGCATCGTCGCGATCAGATGCAGGTGCTGTATTCCGATGGCAGGGCCCTGTGTTCGCGGGCGCTATTTCCCACGGGAGATCCCCGGGTCGCCGAGATGTATGAGCTGTCGTTAGAGCCCGGTTGCGAAGAGCGCGCATCGGCCCACATTCCCGGAACCCGCGAGCAGCTCTATGTCACCGATGGTCAGCTTGTCGTCGAGGCTGCGGGCAATCAGGCAGTCCTCCAGAGCGGTGATGTCCTGTTCTTCTGTGCGGATCGGCCGCACCGCTATCACAACCCCGGTCGCGAGCCGATGCGCTGCATTCTGGTGATGCTCTATCCCAAGGACCGGAAGCCGGTTCCTGAACCGGGAGTTGCGAAGATGTAGGGTCTGGCTAACCCAGCGAAGCGCGCAGTGCGGGAGTAGGAATCGCAGGCATAGGAATCGCAGTGAGCAGAGGGGCTAGTTCTGCGGCGAGAGCGACGGTGGAGCCGATCACCAGCAGGGACGCGGCGCTGGTTTCCAGATCGAGCGAGTCACTCGGCTGCGTGAGTTCGGACAGCGTTCCGTACCACTGCTTTTGATCGGGCAGACTCACGGACTGAATCACGGCGGTCGGGGTCTGCGGAGGCCACTTTCGTTGAAGCAGAATCTGGGCGAGTTCTCGACGGTGCTGACGAGCCATCAGGATCACCACGGTCATGCCAAGTGGAGGCAGAGGCGACAGAATCGATTCGGCCACTGTCAGATCGTGTCCGCTCATCACCAGCAGCGCTGCGCTTAGCCCGCGATGGGTCACGGGAATGCCGCACAGCGCCGGTGCTGCGAGTGCACTTGAGAGTCCGGGGATGATCTCCCACGCAATTCCCGCTCGCGACAGAGTCAGCGCTTCTTCACCACCGCGACCGAACACAAAAGGATCGCCGCCTTTTAGTCTGACTACGTTCCAGCCGCGCCGGGCCAGACGCACAAGCAATCGCTCGGTGGCGGCTTGGGCCACTTGTCTTTTCCCGCAGCGCTTGCCGACATCGACGCAGCGAGCCCGGGATGCAAGTTCCAGCACCCGCTGGTCAACGAGCGCGTCGTAGAGCACGACATCTGCTTCAGCGAGCCGACGGGCAGCGCGAAGCGTGAGCAGCTCGGGATCACCGGGGCCGGCCCCGATGAGAGAGACACGACCATTCATGCGGCGGGCTCCTGTGTATCGCCAGAGGGAATGGCGGTTTGGGCCAAAGGCTCGCGATGGAGCAGGCGACGCAGCAGGTCACGATAGCGCTCGGGCAGGGGGATGTTTTCGTTCTGCCATTGCGTACGAAGGGACGCCGCTCGCTCGATCCAGTCGGCCAGCGTTTCATCGCTGGGAAGAACCTGTTCCAGTAACTCTCGCAGGAGTCGTGATACCGCTGGGGCTCTTCCTCCCGATGAAATGGCGACCGTGACCCCGCCGCGCACGATGCAGGCCGAGGCATAAGCGGAAGCGCTGCTGGGATCGTCGACGGCATTGACGAACAGTCGGGCTGCGGCTGCGGCCTTTGCTACCTCGGCATTGACGCGGTGGTCGTTGGTCGCGGCGATCACAAAGTAGACGCCATCTAGGTCGGCCGTGACAAAGGGTCGTTTGTGCCAGCGCAGCGCTCCACGCTCTGCGGCAACAGCGATCTGGTCAGTGACCTTGGGGGCTACCACCGTGACCGCTGCGCCCGCAGTAAGTAGCGCTTGGATCTTATGTGTACCGACGGTGCCAGCCCCAACCACCAGCACTGGGCGATCCTGCAAATCGAGGAACAAAGGATAGAGCGGTCGTTTCATTGGTACGCCGTCCAATATAACGAACGCCGGTCAATGGCGGCAAGAGATCCCTACCAGATGCAAGCCAAGTGGACCCTGTCGCGGAGCCGAAGCGTCACAAGGGCAGCTACCTTGAAGGGAAGCGCAGCAGCGAATTGGGAGAACTGCGGAGTCAGCAAAAAGGAGAGAGAACGAGAGCGAGAAGGAGCGCCCAGCGAAGGGACGGATGGAGCGCTACTGCGGCAGGGTGTGGAGCATGGTGCCTCCCGCGCCGCCGACCCAGACATCCATCTGGCTGAGTCCTCTGACCGAGGTGAGTCGGTTGCGGGTCGCGGTTTCTTTGGCGGCCCAACTGGTGCCATCGTACTGCCACAGCGTTCCCTGATCACCGACGACCCACAGCGGACTGGTCAAGTCCTGTCGCCACGCTCCGAGGAGCTGCGCCGTACCGAGACCCGTCGCGACGCCGCCCCAGGCTGCGCCGTCGTAGTGGAGCACCAGACCGTTATCTCCGACGGCCCAGACATCGGTGGACGAGGTGCCGTAGACCGCTCGCAGCTCGGTGCCGGCGAGGGGGAAGTTGTACTGGATCATGCCGGCGGTCAGGTTCACAAAGGCGGCGTAGCCCTTGCCGACGAAGTACGTGATGGTGGTGGCACCTTGGGTCGTGCCCCAGATGCTGTTGACCGTCGTGGCTCGGGTCATGCCGACGACAGGATCCTTGATGTCGAAGACCTTCCAGCCAAAGCCGTCGTACATCCAGAAGTTAAGTGGGGCCGAAGCTCCGACGGCTGCGATGCCGACGCCCCAGATGTTGGCTGAACCACTGGCCCACAGACCTCGGACATCCTGGATCAAGTTCGAAGGGAGAGCGACGGGGTAAGTAGCCCAGGTCGTGCCGAGGAAGCGCAGCAGGGTGCGGTTGTCGCCACCAGCGTAGACCTCGGTGGGTGACACGGCCCAGATCGTGTTGAGGTTGGCGGTGGTGCCGCTGTTGGCGGTGGTCCACTTGGTGCCGTCGTAGTGGGCGAGCAGGCCGCCATCACCGACCGCCCAGATGTCACTCGCCTTGAGTGCTGCGATGGCGCGAATGACTGGCTCGAAGCCCTGGCGCGACGAGTTCCACTTGTTGCCGTCGTAGCGAAGCAGTTGCCCAGATGCTCCACCGACCCAAACATCGGATGTACTGGTACCGCGTGCGACGGAAAGCGCTACGTTCGTGCCAGCGGGCTGCGTCGACCAAGCACCGGCGGTGCCACGGAGGATGGTGCCATTGGTTCCGACCGCGATGTACTGGCCTGCAGCAGGCGAAAACACGCCACTGAGCTGTTCGGTGGTGCCGCTGGTCTGGGCCGACCAAGTCGTACCGGCGAGTCCCAAGATGGTGCCGTTTGCGCCGACGGCAGTTGCCGTTGTGGCATCGCCCCAGATGCTGGCTAGGTTCATCGCAGTTGAGCTGGTCATCATCGACCAGCTCGTGCCGTCGAATTTGCGGATGACACCCGCGTCACCCACGGCGTAAACCTCACTGGCGGAGCGGCCCCAGACGCCATTTAGGTTGTTGGCGACGCCAGATCCCTGTGGGCTCCAGGTGCCGGCGGTGCGACGGAGGATCGTGCCGCCTTCACCAACGGCCCAGGAATCGGTACCGGTGCCCCAAATCGCCGACAGTCGCTTGGTGGTGCCGCTGGTCTCGGGGTTCCACTTGGTTCCGTCGTAGCGGATGACTTTGCCGTTGGTACCGACAGCAACCACCTCGGTTGGCGATGCTGCCCAGACGGCGAGCAACGACTCGGTGGTCCCGCTCGTCGAGGCGGTCCATTTGGTGCCATCGTAGTGATGGATCGTCCCTGCATCGCCAACCGCCCACACATCACTGGCCGAGAGCGACCACAGGCCCTGGAACGTGTTGCCCTGCGGCAGTGGATTCGACCAGCAGAACAGGTTTGGCGCGCAGGTTTTGGGCGGCGGCGGCGGCGGACACTGCTTCGGGGTCACGGTCTTCATCGACGCGGTCACCTCGAAGCGGTACGGGCTGCCGATCTGGGTGGTGACGGTGCCGCTGCCGACCTTGCACAGATCGACGTCGTACGAATCAATGTTCAGGGCCAGCGTGCCCGACAGCTCTTTGGCGAGCCGGAGGCCGAAGCGGGTCAGCTTGCTGGTGATCTCGTAGGGCGTCTGGTTGGTCGAGGCTTTGCCGTCGAGCGTGGTCGTGACGACCAGCTTGGTGGCATCAGCGGTTAGCCCGAGCACGTTCACCGCGACGGCATTGGCGTCCGGCTCGAGCTGTCCGGCATCACAGGTCACCACGCACAGCGGCAGCGCGGACAGCGTCAGCCTCAACCAGTTGCGGGAACCACGCGAAGAAACAGGTCGGAAGGCGGACTGCTTTGTCATGGGCTCCGACCAGGTCTGGAATTTCGGCATCTGTGAAAAATATCAGGGAGCCTTCTTCCTGAATTTTGCGGCGGACAATAAGAAGAAGCTTTCCTATGCGGCTTCCTTCGGCCATCCGGGCTTCTTTGC
>CALLYL010000486.1 GCA_937859535.1 uncultured Myxococcales bacterium | reverse complement strand
ATCGGCACAAGGGAACCGTTCTAGGATGACTCGACGGGCCAAATCTTATGCGGCTGACTCTTCTAGCGAGCAATGCCGTCGAGAAAGTCGTGTTGGATCGGCCCTGGGGACTGTGTGCGGGAAGCGCCAAGTGGGGTTGCTGGTGGCCGGCGTGGGGCAGAGGTAGGAGCTACTTGGCTTTCGTGCTTTGGTGAACCTCTGATGGACCGAAATCCAAACCGGAAGCCAATATGAAGCAAATGAAAACACTCATATCCTTGATATTAAGAATATAAAATAATTCTTTATTGATGAGATGATTCTGAAACATCTACAACGCCATCTGTCGCTGGGTTGTCCCGAATAGGCTGAGACATGGTTTGGTTTTCCAGCGACGTAGAGCGGGGTGTTTTGGGTCGTTTATGGATGAGCTGGCCTGAATTCCTGATTGAACCAGGGACGGATTCGGAGTAGGTGATCCTCCTGCCATGCGCTCCTATCCAAAGGGGCGGAATCTAAGAACATGATGCGATACGTGATAGCAATCGGTCTCCTGGTGCTCATGATCGGCACCTTGGTCGGGATCAAGTTTGGTCAGATCTCCATGCTGATGCAGGCTGGCAAGCAATCCCAGATGCTCGGACCCCCTCCCGAGTCCGTCAGCACTTCTTTGGTGAAAGAAGATACCTGGGAGGAAACCCTGTCAGCGGTGGGTAGTGTCGTCGCTGCGAAGGGTGTTTCGGTCAGCAGTGAGTCGCCCGGCGTGGTAAGCACCATTCGCTTTGAGTCCGGCGCGCTGGTCAAGGCGGGGCAGGTGCTGTTGGAACTGGATAGCAGCGTGGAGCGGGCCCAGCTCGCATCAGCGATGGCCCGACGAGAGCTGGCGGTGCTGAGCGCGGGTCGTTCGCGGCAGCTTGCCAAGCAGTCTGCGATTCCTCGATCACAGCTCGATGGCGATGAGGCACAGCTCAAAACTTCGCGGGCTGACCTGAGTGCGCTGCAAGCCCAGATCGAACGCAAGACCGTGCGCGCCCCGTTTTCGGGACGTTTAGGAATCCGCGCAGTGAACCTTGGTCAATACCTCAATCCGGGCACCACCATCACCACGCTAGAGGCGCTGGACCTGGTCTATGTCGATTTCACGGTGCCGCAGCAAGAGCTGGCGGATGTGGCCAGCCAGACCAAGGTGCGGATCTCTCTGTCTGGTGAGGACGGAGCGGTGTTTGACGGAGCGATTGCGGCGGTCGATCCGTCCGTGGATGCAACCACTCGTACGGTGCGACTGCGGGCCAGCGTTCCCAACAAAGGGGAGCGACTCCGTCCCGGAATGTTTGTGAGTGTCGCGGTGATCAAGCCGCAGCGCAGCAAGGTGGTTGCGGCCCCAGCCACAGCGGTGGTTCATGCTTCCTATGGCGACTCGGTGTTTGTGGTCGAAGATCGCAAAGATGAAGCGGGCGCGGTGGTTCTTGGTGCCGATGGAAAGCCAGCCAAAGTGGTACGTCAACAGTTTGTGAGAGTAGGGGTCGCACGCGGTGATTTTCTGGCGATCACCGACGGCGTTCACCTGGGACAGGAGCTGGTTACCTCGGGGGCTTTCAAGCTCCGCAACGGCATCGGCATTGTGGTGCACAACGAGGTGCAGCCCGGATTTTCGCTCCATCCCAATCCAGGGAATCGGTGATCGCCGATGAAGTTTACCGATGTGTTTGTGCGTCGTCCGGTGCTGGCGCTGGTGGTCAATCTGGTGATCATCATTGCCGGGCTGCAAGCGGTTCGTTCGCTCAACGTCCGTCAATATCCCAAGCTAGAGAGTGCCACGGTATCGGTGCGGACGGCCTATATCGGCGCCAATGCGGATCTGGTGCGTGGCTTTATTACCACCCCGCTGGAGCGAGCGATTGCCGCAGCGGATGGAATCGACTACATCGAGTCCCAGAGCGCGCAAGGTCTGTCGATGATCAATGTGCGACTCAAGCTCAACGTCAGCGCTGCCAATGCGCTGTCCGATATCAGTGCTCGCGTAAACCAAGTGCGTGCCGATCTGCCGCCTGAAGCGGAGGTGCCAGCGATTGCGATTGAGCCTTCGGACTCTGTCCTGGCTTCGATGTATCTGAGCTTTGGGTCGACGATCCTTGAGCAGAACCAACTGACAGATTACCTGATTCGGGTGGTGCAGCCTCGGCTATCGGCCATCGAAGGAGTGCAGAAAGCCGATATTCTGGGCGGACGAACGTTCGCGATTCGGGCCTGGCTCAAGCCCGACCGGATGGCTGCGCTCAACGTCAGTCCCTCACAAGTTCGGCAAGCACTCGCTGCCAACAACTACCTTTCTGCGGTCGGTCAAACCAAAGGTGCCCTGATCCAGCTTAACCTCACGGCGGCAACGGATCTGAAGTCGGTCGAAGACTTCCGTCGCTTGGTGATTCGCCAGCAGGGCGGGGCGCTGGTGCGACTTTCGGATGTAGCGGATGTGGTGCTCGGCGCAGATACCTACGATCAGGACGTTCGCTTTTCGGGAAAACAGGCGCTGTTTATGGGGGTGTGGGTGCTGCCGAATGCGAACTCTCTGGAAGTCATCGGTCGCGTACGCACCGAGATCGTCAACATCCAACGAGATCTCCCTTCAGGAGTCACAGCAGAGGTCGCCTTCGACGCCACCAAGTACATCAACAACGCCATTCACGAAGTGCAGCAGACCCTCCTAGAGACGGTACTGATCGTGATTGTGGTGATCTTTCTGTTTCTCGGCTCACTGCGCACGGTGTTGGTGCCGCTGGTGGCGATTCCAGTTTCGCTGATTGGCGCAGTGTTTTTGATGCAGGCCTTTGGGTTTACGCTAAACCTTTTGACGCTGCTCGCGGTGGTGCTCGCAGTCGGATTGGTGGTGGACGATGCGATCGTGGTGGTCGAAAACGTCGAGCGAAACATCCGTGAAGGGAGGACTCCCTTCGATGCATCCCTGGTTGGTGCGCGAGAGCTGGTCGGTCCGATCATTGCGATGACCATCACGCTTGCTGCGGTGTACGCTCCGATTGGATTTCAAGGGGGTCTGACCGGCTCTCTGTTTCGCGAGTTTGCGTTTACCTTGGCAGGCGCGGTGTTCATCTCGGGTGTGGTGGCGTTGACGCTGTCACCGATGATGTCGTCGCGACTCCTCAAAGCGGAGCATGGTCAGGGACTGCTATCGCGGCTGATTGACCGTGGTTTTGCGAAGCTGCGTGGTACCTACGAACGGATGCTGGGCGCGACCTTGCGGGCGCGTCCGGCGGTCTACTTGGTGTGGATCACCCTGAGTTTGCTGCTGGTGCCGATGTATCTGTTTTCACCAAGCGAGCTGGCCCCGAACGAAGATCAAGGCGTGGTGTTTGGTGCGATTGACGTGCCGCCCAACGCGACGCTGGAACAGCTCTTGCCGTTTACCGAGCAGATCGGGCAGATTTTTCAGAACACGCCTGAGTTCGATCACAGCTTCCAACTCACGTTTCCATCGGGCGGATTCGGGGGCCTGGTGGTGAAGCCGTGGGAGGAGCGCAAGCGCAGCATCTTCCCGATTCAAGAGGAGGTCTTTGGCAAGACCTCGCGGCTCACCGGAATCCGGGCCCCGATGTTTTTGCCGGCGGCGCTGCCGAGCGCGGGGACGTTCCCTGTTGAGTTTGTGATTGCCTCCACGGCCAGCCATGAGGAGCTGGTTCGCTTCGCGGAGCTGATCGTCAAAGAGGCGACCAAGAGTGGTCTGTTTGCCTTCCCTCCGCTCACCGATGTTCGCATTGATCAAGCCAAGACCGAGATCGTGATCGATCGCGACAAAGTGGCCTCGATGGGCCTGAGTATGCAGCAAGTGGGGGCCGACCTATCGTCGATGCTGAGCGGAAACTTTGTGAACCGCTTTAACATTGATGGCCGCAGCTACAAAGTCATTCCCCAGATTGCCCGCGCTGGCAGGCTCACCGCAGATCAACTCAAGGATATCTACATCTCCGGTCCGGGCGGTCAAGTGATGCCGCTTAGTTCGGTTGCTTCGTTGCGCAGTGGAACAGAGCCCCGGACCCTCAACCGCTTTCAACAGCTCAACGCCGTCAAGATTTCGGGACTGGCACCTCGGTCGCTCGAAAATGCGCTACGCTTTTTGGAAGACACGGCAGCCAAGATTCTGCCCCCCGGCTATCGGGTCGACTACACGGGAGAGTCGCGTCAGCTTCGTCAGGAGGGCGGCAAGTTTCTGCCTGCGATGGCGCTCGCGTTGGTGCTGATCTTCCTGGTGCTGGCCGCCCAGTTTAATTCCTTTCGCGATCCGTTTGTGATCTTGGCGGGCTCGGTACCACTGGCTCTGTTTGGGGCGCTGATCTTCACGTTCCTGAAGTTCGCGGGACCACCCGGAATGCACTTCAAACTGACCGAGGGCTGGACCACCACGCTGAACATTTACTCGCAGGTCGGCCTGGTGACCCTGGTGGGACTCATCGCCAAAAACGGAATCCTTATCGTAGAGTTTGCGAACGTTCAGCAAGAGCTTGGGATGAGCAAACTCGAAGCGGTTCACTTGGCCGCAGCGACGCGTCTGCGGCCGATTCTGATGACCACGGTCGCGACCGTCGTTGGCCACTTTCCGCTGACCTTGGTGACCGGTGCCGGTGCCGTGGCGCGAAACTCGATCGGCATCGTGCTTGTTGGTGGGATGACGATAGGAACGCTCTTTACCCTGTTTATCGTGCCGTCGTTGTACGTGCTGATTGCAAAAGAGCATCGCGGTGGCGTGGCCGCCGTGGGATTAGAGGCACAGAGCGATACCACCATCTAGGGAGTCTTCTTTCCGTCGCGCAGCCTGTCTGTGATGAGTTCGATAGGAGGCGTGTGATGACCTGTGGCGGCTTGCGAACCAGCCGCTCAAAGG
>CALLYL010000485.1 GCA_937859535.1 uncultured Myxococcales bacterium | reverse complement strand
CGCCGAGCTGCGCGTGCCGATCGATCTAATGAACAGCACCCAGAGCACGCTGCGGCTGTCGGTGACGGGGCCGGGGATTGCCAAAGAGTTTCAGGTGCCGCCCGGTCAGTCGACGCATGAGCTGTCGCTGACGCTGTCGAAGCCGGGGATGCTGGCGCTGACCATGCAAGGTGCGGATGGCAAGGTCTACGACCGCCGCGAGGTGCCGATCGAGACGATTGCCGAGCAGAAGGTGACGTTTTCGCGGCTTCAGTTTGGCGACGGCGGCAAGCTGACGATTGGTGCGGAGGAGACAGCGCGGGTCTATGCCGGGGCGGGGCCGCTTCTGCGGGGCATGGCGATGAATGTCTACACGACCAGCGAGTCGTGGTTTGGTCACGCCGAGGCGCTGAGTGCGCGGGTGGCGGTGCGGTCGGCGCTGCTGGCGGCGGTAAAACGGGGCTTGCTCGGGGATGATGGGCTGGCCCATACGCTGCGGACCTCGGTGGACAAGGACGTGCGCGATCTCGATGAGGCGTTCTGCGACAAGGGCGAAGGGCTGTGCCGTCCCTATCCAGGGCTGCCGACGAGTCCGCTGTGGAGCGGCTGGGTGGCGCGCAATCTGTTTGCGGCGGTGCGATCTCTACAAGTCGCGGCGTCGCCTGATCCTCGGGTCCAGCAGGCGCAGCGGACGGCGCAGGCGCTGGCCGATCGGATTCGTCAGTCACTGGTCGCCAAGGGGCAGAAGACCGAGGCGCTGGCGGGCTTTGATGCGAGCGGTCAAGACGTGGTGCCGGTCGAGATCAACGGCGAGGTGCTGTATCGGGTGATCACCGATGATGCGGTGACGCGCTGGGCCAGCGACAAGCTGCTGCCCAAGCTCGATCTCGATGGCAAAGATGCCGAACATGCGTTCTCGAAGGCGTACGACACCTTCCGCTTCCTGCGGGCGTTCGAGCGAGTCGGGGCGACGCAGTATCTGACCGAGCTGGCGATGGCGTTTTACCAAAAAGGCGACAAAGCGACCTTTGCCAAGCTGTATCGGCAGGTGACGCGCAACATGATCCTGTCGCAGGAGCCGGGGCTGATTCAGGGTCCGGCGCTGCTCGGTGGGGTGTACTCGACGCCGATGGCGCTGGTTCGCTTTGTCGAGTTGCAGCTTCTGATCGGGGCGAGTGCGCCGCTTACGCAAGGGCTGCGCAAGGCCGATGGCAGCCCGCTCGGCTTTGAGGAAACGGTCAAGGGTCCGGCGACGATCGATGTACCGGCGGGGGCGATTGCGCGGGTGGATCGACCGCAGCTCATGCGCCTTACGGCGACCGCTCAGCCGTTCGCCAAGGTGATGGTCAGCAAAACCCAAGCCCGTGTCGGGGAAGAGCTGGCGCTTCAGGTCGAGCTAGATGCCGATCGCGATCCGCTGGAGTATTACGCGCTGATTGCGGTGCCGTCGACCACTTCGGTCAAGCAGACCGAGGACATCCTGTCGGACTATCGCGGCCAGCTCATCTACGGTCAGCAAGGGCAGGGCGGAACCCAGATGCAGCTTCTGACGGTGCCGTTCCGAGGCAAGCGGAGCCTGCGGCTGCTCCTCGAAGGTGCCTACAAAGGTCGCTCGCCGGGGCTCGTCATGATTCGTCACATCGAGAGCCTGGCCCACGTTTGCGGCGTCGCGGTTCCGTCGGTGTCGATTCAGTAGCCGCCGCGTCGGAAGTCCACAATCGACGGAATCTCGGGATGGGGCGCAATGCCTCGCGATGAGTCGTCCGTCAGCATGTGGACGCACTGCGCATCGCGGAAGTGCTCAAAGTAGCTGTTGATGTGGATCGGCTCGTTATCAAACGCGGCGATCACCGTGCCCAGCGCGGCGAGTGGCTGGCGAGCGCGAACCTTGAAGTCATCGTCGTGCTCTTCGAGGTCCGGTTTCATGAGCAAATGCACCTGCTCTCCATCGGGAACCGGAAATCCCTCGCGAGCAAAACAGGCGACGGTGCCCTGGCGCATCCCTTCGTGGCGACCGGTGCAGTAGGCGATGCGGGTGCCGAGCGACTGGGCCTCACGCACAAACTCCACCGCGCCCGCGATGGCGATGTCATCGATGCAGTACTCGCTGGTAAAGAAGCGCCGCTTCCAAAACCGCCGCACCTTCGGAACCAGCTCTTCCAGCTCATGGTCGAGGATGCCGACGCGACGCAGCGGCTTGTCGACGGACCAGTCGGTAAAGTGATCCGGCTGGCAGTGCGAAAGACGTGGCTCGCCGAGGCTGTCACCGGCTTCCCGAACGATTCGGGCTTGGCGAGGCTTATTGTCGAGCAGCGTCGAGTCGAGATCGAACACCAGCACGCCCGATGCGCCGAGTGCGGCAGCCCTGGAAAGGACGCGCACGAGCACGCTCGGGTCAACGGCACGGCCCTTCGCGGCGGTCCAAAATGTGGGATCGCTCGCGGCACGGGAGGAGTCGCGGGGATAGTGGCGATCGGATGGAGTGGTCTTGGTCATCGGCGGCGCGCAGGCTAGCTCATTTCGGTGGCGAAGCCTACTGCAGCCGAGCGGCGTTTCTGAGTGGTTTGTCTGTCGGTGAAACGGCAAGGTCGGCAGTTTTCTTTCTGTTTCCCTGTGGATGCGTTGTGTGGCTTACATAGTTCACATAAAATATCTGGGATATGTCAGAACCAGCCGTCGCTGCGGCCAGCGTTGGGCCAGGTTCCACCCTGGGCGGAAAGTATCGTCTCGACCGCGTCTTGGGCTCGGGAGCCATGGGCACCGTCTATGCAGCGCTCCACGAAAAGCTCGGACGCGAAGTGGCCATCAAGGTGCTAAACGCCGAACTGGGCCGACACAGCGACGCGATGCAGCGGTTCCAGCGAGAAGCGGAGCTGGTGACGAAGCTCGGTCACCCAAACATCGTCGCGGTCTACGACTTTGGACTGAGTCCGCAAGGCTCGCCCTACTTCGTGATGGAGGTGGTGTCGGGGCAGACGCTGCGTCAGAGACTCGAACAAGGTCCACTGAGTGACGACGAGCTGATCGCGGTGTTCGCACCACTGCTTTCTGCCGTCGGTGCCGCGCACACCGCCGGGGTGATCCATCGCGACCTCAAGCCAGAGAACGTGATGCTGGTGCCGCGTACTGATGGTCACGGCTCGATGCCGCTCGTCAAGCTGCTCGACTTTGGCGTCGCGAAGATTCGCAAAGATCGCGAAGGAGAAGGCGCTGCGGCCCCTGCTGGGATGGCTCCACAAAGCGCGCTGGCGACGGCAGCAGGCTCCTTGATGGGCACGCCGGCTTATATGTCCCCGGAGCAGATCAAGGCTGCCAGCAACATCGATGGCAGGGCCGACATCTACGCGATTGGGGTGATGCTGTTTGAGTCGGTGACGGGCGTGCGACCGTTTTTGGGGGATTCGCTGGCCTCGCTGCTCGGTGCACATCTGCTGATTCAGCCCGTCAAGCCGTCGCTGGTAGCCAAAAAAAACAAGGTTCCCAAGCGTCACGTCGACACGGTTCGGCTCGACAAAGTCATCCTGCGGATGCTGGCGAAGCTGCCCGAGGAGCGCTATCCCGACTGCTTACAGCTCCGCAATGATCTGGATGTGGTGTGGGGTGGGCGCGGCCTGTGGACGGAAGCGAGCGTGGGTCAAGCGGTGACGACGAGGCCAGTCAAGATGAAGCCGCTGGCCCGATCGCGCTGGCCGTGGCTGATTCCGATCGGATTGTTGATCGCAATCTTCGGTGGAGGGTTTCTGGTCACGCGGCAGCACGGCGGCTCGTCACAGTTTGCACCCGACTCACCACCGGGAAAGGCTGTCGTCGTGATCCGGGCTGCGCTGCACGGAACTCTCGTCGAGAAACGAGCAGTTGCGTTGGCAATCGAGTCGGTGGGACGGCCGGCGCTGCTGCCGCAACTGACGGAGCTAGTTCGCGATGAGTCCGAGCCGCTGCGACCGATGCTACCGATGGTGTACGAGCTGGGTCGCTCGGGTGATGGCGAGCTGCTGGCGGCGGTGACCGAGCGCGCCCAATCGGCGGTCGGCACGCAAGCGATCGAGGCTCAGGCGGTGCGACTGCGGCTGGGGGCGCTCGATGCGGTGCCAGTGCTCGATGCGGCTGCGGCCAGCGAGACGCTTCCGGTTGAGGCTCGGCTGTGGGCGGCGTTGGCGCTCACCCAAGCCGGCAAAGCCCAAGGGGTGGCACTCGGGAAGCTTCGCGAGCGACTGGGTCGACCGGGGACGACGGTGCCGCGTGGGCTGCGAACGCTCATGAACCGTGAACTGCTTCGGCAGGGGGACGCAGTGACGGAGAAGCAGCTTCGCGAGCAGTCCAACATGACACCGCCGTCGGAATCGTCGATTGATGCGCTGGTTCAGCTAGGGCTCGCTGGCAAAGTGGACGCGGTGGCAGAGCTGCATCGGCTACTCGACGGGACTCCGTCTGTCGAGCTGCGCCCCCTGCTGGTGCTGGGCTTGGCTCGCTGCGGCGACGCCGGACAGCTCGACGAGCTACGCAAACTGCTCGACAACGAACCTTATCGCCAACGGGCCGTCGCCGCCCTTGGTTCCTTGGGGCCGAGAAGTAAGTCCGCAGAAGGACAGCTCGTGCCACTTCTGCTGTCTCCCGACGCTGGGCTGCGTCTAACTGCGGCGGCGTCGCTGATCGCTATCGCCGAGAAGGAAAGTCATGTCCGATGAGATAAAGAGCCTGATCGGGCAGACCGTTGGCGACTACAAGATCGTCAAACTGCTCGGCGAAGGCGGAATGGGCGAAGTCTATGCTGCCGAGCACCGCACACTCGGGCATCGCACGGCGTTCAAGGTGTTGCGCCGCGAGATCATGAACAACCAGGAAGCCGTCGAACGTTTTCGACAAGAGGCTCGTCTGATTGCGCGGGTGCGGCACCAAAACCTGATCGACATCTTCGACATCGGCGAACTTCCCGACGGACGACTCTACTACGTGATGGAGCACTTGTCGGGGCAGGCGCTGTCGGGCCTACTCGAAAAGAAGCGGCTGCCGTTTCGTGAGGTGATGCAGATTGCCCGTCAGCTTTGTGCCGGTCTAGCCGCCGCCCATCAAGCTGGAATCGTTCATAGGGATCTCAAGCCCGACAACCTGTTTCTCGTCGAGCGGGCGGGAGAGCCGCCACTGGTCAAGCTGGTCGACTTCGGTATTGCCAAGACGATTGGTGTCGAGGGTGAGTCGATGAAGTTGACCCGTACCGGCACACTGGTTGGCACGCCCTTTTACATGGCTCCCGAGCAGATCAACGGCGGCAAAGTGGACGTGCGAACGGATCTCTATGCCGTCGGTGTGATCCTGTACGAGATGTGTACGGGAAAGCTACCTTTTGGAGGCGAGACGCTCGGTGAGGTGCTCATTGGGCACCTGCAGAAGACGGTACCGCCGCTCCCGGCGGAGACTCAGCAGTGGGGTATCCCGCAGGCGGTCGCGCCGATTCTGGCCAAGCTGCTCGCCAAGTCGCCCGATGAGCGTTACTCGACGGTGACGGAGCTGTTGCAGGACTTGGAGAGGCTACAGCGTGGCGAACAGACCACGGCGGGTCTCAACAAGCACCTGACCCTATCGTCGCTGCCGCAGGTCGAAGTGCCCCGCCGTCGGAGATTCATCGCGCTGGCGATGCTGCCCTTTGTACTGTGTGCGATTGCCATCGGAAGTTATCTGCTCATCGACAAGCTGCGCGGACGGGGGCGGGTTGATGAGATCGACATGGTGTCACTTCGGTCGCTGGCGCTGAAGATCCTGCAAGAGGGACTGGGCGACGGGGATCCGGCGGTACGGGGTCAGGCTGTGGGGGCGCTGGAAGACAGTCGCGACAGTCGACACCGGAGCTTGCTCGAAGGGCGGCTGCGTGATGCCGATCCGCAGGTGCAGATGCAGGCGGCGCGGGCGCTCGGGGTGATCGGCAATCGTGCGGCGACGGCTGCGCTTCTGCATCGTGCGGATGAAGGCGGCGATCCGGTCGTGATTGTGGCACTTGGAGAGTCGCTGGCCAAGCTCGGGGCACCGGCGGGGCGCAGCTTGCTGAGCAAGTCACTCGACGAGGAGCGCTATCCACAGGTGCAGCTTCAGGCGGCGCTGGCGCTGCTCGACCTGGGAGACGACAAGGCCAAAAAGTTGATCGATGCCCGACTCGGACAGAGCAAACCCACCGACGATAACCGAGTCGAGATCCTGAGCCGTCGAGCGCAGATCGGCGATGGCGAGGCGAAGACGCAGCTAGTCCAAATTTTACCCGACGGCATTCCAAGTCATCCTCGTCAGATCCGGGTCGCGTCGCTGCTCGCCGCATTAGGTGATGATCGAGCGCGGGGGCTTTTGTCCGACGTGGCCATCCAACCGGGAGTGCTGCAAGTGAGCGCCGCGCACGCGCTTTGTCTCATCGAAGATCAGAGCGGTCAACCGGCCTTGCGTACGACGCTGTGGACGACGGGAGCGGGCATGCCACAGCGGATCTTGGCGGCACAGGGAATCGGGCACTGCGGCGACAAACAGGACGTGACCAAGCTGTCGCAGACGCTGCGCGGCGGAGAGCGGAGCGGAATCTTGCGACAGGCCGAGGCGGGGGCGCTGCTGAAGTTGTGCGATGGGGATCCCCTGGTGCTGGCCGAACGCAGCGTGAGCTGGGCAGAGCAAGCCTTGGGAGACGAAGACTGGAATGTCCGAGCGCAAGCGGTGGCGGCACTTGGTGACGTGAGCGCCCCGCAAGCGATGCCGCTTCTGCGCAAGGCGATGCGTGACAACCGGGAAGAGGTTCGGCGGGCCGCAGCGGACTCGCTCGCTCGGATTGGTGGCAAAGACGCGATCGCGGCGCTGGCCGAGGGGCTTAGTGACCAAAGTGCCCCTGTACGAACCCAGATGATGCGGGCGATTGCCAAAGCATCCCAGTTGGCCTCGTCGGATACGACCATGAAGGGCTCGCTGATGGATGCGCTGAAGAAGGGCTCCGGTCAGGGCGGCTCAGGTGAGCAGGTGGCCCGGGCGGCAGCGCTGGTCGCTCTTGGTGATCAGACTCAGTCCAAAGAGGTCGAGCGGATGGTGGCGACCGGTGACGCCGAGGCGCAAGCGATGGCGGTCGAGATGAGCGATGACGTGCCACAGACCAAGCTCGACTGGTTGACCAAGATCGTTGGGGATGAAAAAGCGGCTGCGGGCACTCGCCTGCGGGCGGCGGTGTCGCTGGCGCGGGCCGGTAGCCGAGCTGGTCTGGCGCTGCTCAACGAGGCGATCGCACGGGGTGGGGCCGAGGCGGTGTGGGCGCAGTCCGCTCTCCTGCGGCTCGGGGAAAAGCCGACGCAAGAAGTCAAAGCAGAGTCGGTGACCGCAGCGCTGCAATCGAGTGATGTCGAGGTCAGACGATCGACGGTCGAGGCACT
This sequence comes from uncultured Myxococcales bacterium, assembly GCA_937859535.1. Taxonomy (GTDB): domain Bacteria; phylum Myxococcota_A; class Polyangia; order Palsa-1104; family JAEUJZ01; genus JAEUKA01. The sequence goes on along the minus strand of CALLYL010000485.1, from coordinate 5,597 downwards.
CGGGGGCTGGCCCGCGAAACAGGCGGTACCACTGTTACACAAGGCAGCGCGTGATCCGAGCGTGCTCGTCCGAGGCCAGGCTCTCGACAGCGCCGCTCAACTTGAGGCAACGGTCGGTGGGCCGCATCCAGGCTTGGCGGTGGTGAGGGTGCTGACTCGGGACAGCGACCCGGCGCTGCGGGAGCGGACGTTGACGGTGCTGTCCAAGCTCCAGCGGGCGGGATCCGCTTCTGGCAAGCAATCGGCGGAACCGGCTCGAGTCATCGAGACGAAGCGATCGAATACGGTTCCAGCAGGCGACCCAAACCCGACCATGTCACCCGATGGTGGCGCGGTTGGAAATGAACCGCCACCGACGCCGATCGGCAACGAAAAGGGCTTCCTCCACTTCGAGGGACCGGCGGGTACCCAGGTGCAGATTGACAAGCAGCCACCGCATGTCATCGGGAGTAAGCCGGTCGAGGTCAGCGTCGGCGAGCATCGCATCACTTATCCCGGGGGCCAGCAAGAAGTCACCGTCACAGCGGGGGCGACCGTCACGATCAAGATCGCAGCGTCGCAGCTTACCGACATGGTTCGCGCTGGTGTCGAGGCATACCTCCGCAAGGACTATCGCAAGGCGCGCAAGCTGCTCGAAAAAGCGAGCACCCAGTGTACCCGCAAGAAGGAAGACAAGGCGGTCTGCGCTGCCGTCGGATATGAGCTATCGTTTCACCTCGGGCAGACCTACGAGGCCCAGGAAGCGTGGGCGCAGGCGATGACCGAGTATGACAAGATCCAACAGCCGGGCTTTTTCGGCAAAGTGAAGTCCGACGGTCACAAAGCGGTCAGCGATGCAATGAAGCGGGTGGCACCACGTGTCGGTCGGCTGCGAGTGAGCAAAGTTGTCGCAGGGCGCTGCCAGACCGAAGACATCTGGATGCCTCCGGGTCGGCACCGGGTGAACGTCGGCGGTGGACAAATGGTGCAGGTGCGCCCGCAAGAGACGATCGAGGTCAAAGGTTGTCCATGAGAGCGATGCGGACCATCGGGAAAGCCCTGCTTACGTGGGGCATTGTGGCAAGCCTGAGCCTCGATGGAGGGGGTGCGCTGGCTCGTAGTTCACGGAAGCCCAAAGCGAGCGCCGCAGATGTCCAGCAGGCGTCGAAGCTGCTGACCGATGGCAAGGCTGCACTGATCGCCAAGACCATCGAGCCAGCGAAGACTCTGTTCGAGGACGCGTACCGCAAAAACCCCTCGGCAGAAGTGCTATTTCAGCTCGGTAAGCTGGCGGAAGCGGAAGGCCGGATGGTGGCCGCGCAGGACGTCATGCGGCGCTACTTGCACGAGACAGCGGGCGACGAGGAAGGTCCAGATCAGAAGGAAGCACAGCGAATCGCTCAGCTCGTCTCGGCACCGGCTGGCGAAGTCCACGTACTTGGGGCACGTGGGGCGTGGGTCGTGGTCGATGATCACCTCGTCGGAGCGCTGCCACTGCCACTGCCACTCCTGCTGGAATCAGGAAACCATCGGATCATCGTCGAGCTGGGGGATCAGCGGATCGAGGAACAGGTCAAGGCGCTGCCCGGTCAGACCGTCGAGATGCGCTTCAACCAAAAGACCGGCACGGTGGTGGTATCCGTTCCGCCCGCGCTGGTGCTATTTCTCGACGGAGACTTTACTGCCGAGAATCAAAAATCGTTGACGCAGGCGGTCGGGAAAGTCCTGGCCAAGGACCGGCAGGTGGTGGTGCCTGGGGAAAAGGCGCTCAAGCTCAAGCCGCAGCTTACCGACTGTTTGCAGACTGCGAGCTGTCTTGCCGAGCTGGCCAACGCCAATGAGGCACTGTATGTGCTGCGGGTGCGGGCGAAGCGGGTTCCTCCTGCACCTGTGCCAGCGTCTGCGACCCCGGCGGGCCAGCCTCCCACCGTCGACAAAGCGAGCTGGCAGTTCGATCTCGAGGTGTTCGATCCTTCGGTTGGGGACATCGCGGGAAAAACCTCGGTCCGCTGTGACGACTGCGCAGTAGAGCAGGCCTTTCAGAGCGCCTCGGCGACGCTGGGCACGGTGGTTCAGCAGTCGGCGAGTCGGGCTCGGGGCTCGGTCGAGATTTCGTCGAAGCCCAGCGGCGCAGATGTCTTCCTTGGCGGTGAGAAGGTGGGTGTGACGCCGTACAAGGCCAGTCGCTTTGTGGGCTCGGTGCCGCTCGAACTGCGCCTGCTCGGTCAGCCGCCATTTTCTTCGACGCTCACTATCGAAGCGGGTCAGGTTGCGCAGGTTGAGGCGGTGCTGTCGAAGCCAGGCGACGATGCGCCGGAGCCTGATCCAAAGCTGCCGCCGCCCGTCGTCAAGGCACCGGTCTACCGTACCGAGGTCATGCCACGTCCGAAGTGGCGACTCGCGCTCGGTGGCAGTTTGATCGGCCTAGGCGTTCTGAGCCTTGGTTTTGGCATCTCCGCGCTGCAGGCCAATGGAAAGTCGGTTCTCAACCCGATTTGCCCCGACGGCAAAACGGTCTGCCAGCAGATCTACGACACCGGAAAAGTCGGAGGTGGACTGACCGTGTTTGGACTGGCGGCGATGGCCGGTGGCATGGTGACGGTGGTGCTGCCTGGTTCCAAGCAGCAGGTGCAAGTCTCGACCGCACTTTCTCCATCGATGATGGGACTGGCGGCGTTTGGGACCTACTAGCCGATTCGATTGCTTCTAGCCGGTGTAGTGTGAAGCCATGGTGACGCGACCCAAGCTGCTTGCTGTGACGCTCGTTTTTCTATCGCTGCTGCATGCCGCAGTGGTTCAGGCCGGGCCAGTGGGTCCGGTGCCAGTGCCCAAGAAGCCTGTCGAGGTTTCACCGACCGTGGCGGGTTCACCCTCGCAGGTGACCCTGCCGTTGTCGGAGTATCAGCAGCTCATGTCGCGGCCAGCGGTGACCGTGGTTGAGACGCTGCGCCTGGAAGGTAGCTTCGAGGCGCGCAATCTGGCTGTGACGCTGACCGGGCGCACCACCGGCAGTGGACCCACGGTCGAGGTCTTGGCGACCTTCGCCGGGACTCGGCTGTGGGGCTGCGAGGGCGATGCCATTTTGTCGCGAGGCGGTTCTGACAAGTACGAGCTGACCCCACTTCAGCCGCGCTTTTCGCTGCGCTGTCAGGTCGCGCTGATGGGCGGGGATCGGCTGCAACTTTCGACCTCGCCACAGGTGTTGTGGATTGATTCGCAGGTTCGAGACGGCGAGCTGATTCGAGATGAAGAAGAGGGCGGCAAGCAGCGGCTCACCATCGTTCACGTCACCAAGGATCAGGCCGAAAAAGCGCTGCCGGTGTCGGCGATTGGACGATATCACATTACATTGTCGCCGGAGGGTGTGGGATTTGCGTACACGCTGCTGGTGCGTAACCCAAACCGCTCTCACCAGCGCTTTTCGGTGTCACCGCGCAACGGTGAACGGGTGCAGCGGCTCGATGCGGCGATCTCCTGCGAGCAGCAAGCGGGAGAGTACGCGTGCAACGTGCCACCCGGTGAGCACACCCTCACCCTGCACGGTAGCTTGCCGTCGACCGCGTTTCGGCCACCGGTCCAGGCCAGCGTGCACTATCTGCTGCTCGACAGCCATCCGTTGCTCCGACCGGCTGTCGAGACGGTGGCTCAGCGAATCAGTGTCAGTGAAACCGGTCTGACCCCGCAGTACCGTGGCGCGCAGGGGTTTCTCGTCGAGGATCGTCAAGTGCTGTCCTGGCGGGTGGTCCGACTTGAGGCGCTGCGAACCCAGAGCTACGCGGTGACGTCGGCGAGTACCACATTCTTCCTGGGCAGCGATGGACAGGTGCTGGGTGAGACGGCGCTGGAGCTGGACAACCAAGGCGCGGCCGAGCTGCAAGTGCCGCTGCGCGGTGAGCCGACCTACGCCAGCTTGCAGGGCGAGCCGATGCTGCTCACCAAAAACGAGACCGGCGCGCTGCTGCTGCCGCTTTCGCAGGGTCCACAGGCGGTTCAGCTTCAGCATCGCCAGTCGTTCCAGCGGACCCTGGGGCTTGGTATTGCCACATTGTGGTTGCCCGAGCTGGCCGCACCGGCGGCATCGGCTCACATCCAGTTGCGCTACGATCGCGACTGGCTGCCTGTATTCGAGGAGCTGTCTCCCGATGTCCGTTTCCCTGCGGTGTCACTCGGCGAGCTGATCGTGCTGCTGGCGCTGATCATGGTGGCGGAGCGGCTGCTGCTCGCGTTGGGGCTTACGAGGGCGCTGCGGACGACGATCGCGCTACTGCTCGGGGCGGCTGCGGCGTCGATGGGGCTGTTTTTGGCGCTGCTGCTGCTGACCGAGATGCTGGTCGCAGGGCTGTATGTGCTGCCGTGGCTGTTTGGTCAGAAGCGGATTTTTTGGCTCATCCTCGGTGGGCTGTGTCTCGGGGGGGTTTGGGCGCTGCTGGTCGGGGTGCTGGTGCTGGGCGATCGATCCGCCATGCCATCGGCGCAGGATGGCCCGAGCGTGAGCTACTCGCGCAAAGCCGCACTGGGCAAGGAGTCGAGCGACAGTGAGCTGGACCGTGCGACCACCCCGAAGCCTCCCGCGTATCAGGGTCTACCGCCACGTGAAACGATTCCGCTGGGTGCTACGCGTAGCCATCTCCAGCGTGAGCGGCTGTCGAGTGAGGGCCGAGCGGTGCAAGTGGTGATGCTGTGGCGTCCGGTGGTGCAGCTTATCGGAACGGCATTTTTTGCGCTGGCGATGCTGCTGCTGGCGCTGCGGTCGGGCTTGCTACGAATGGGTGTGCAGAGCCGCTGGCGGCGCGTTCTCGAAGCCAAAGCCGCGTCGGAAAGTCCTTCTGCTTGACAGTTTACGGCTCAGGCTGTTAGGCCCAGGGCCGCCATGCGTATCTACTTTGTTGGTTCTCACGCTACCGGTAAGACCACCATGACCCGCTGGGTCAGCCGTCGCTACGGGCTGCCCATGATCACCGAGGTTGCTCGCGCCGTGCTCGCCGAGCTGGAGATCGACCTCGACTCGCTGCGCACCGACATGGAGCGCGTCAGCGACTACCAGCGTCGGGTTTTCGAGCGCCAGATTGCGATTGAGAAGCTCCAAGAGAAAGGCTTTGTCTCCGATCGAGCCTTTGACAACCTGGCCTATGCCGCCGAGCACGCGCTGGCGCTCGGCGAGATCATGTCGGGCCAGAGCGGCGAAGAAGTCCGTCAGTACATGGAGTGGGTTGCCGAGGGCGTGGTGTTCTTTGTGCGTCCGCACCGTTCGCTGCTGCGCGAAGACGGAGTGCGCGCCGGGGTCGATTGGGACTCTGTGGTTCGCATTGATGGCATGGTCAAGCTGCTCCTGGAGCAGTTCCGGATTCCGTATCTGCCGATTGATACGCCGTCGATGCAGGAGCGCGTTCGCGCCGTCGAGTTTGTGCTCGGTCGGCTCGGCTTGCAGCAGGCCGTCATCGAGCATGCGCCGCCGCAGCGCAATATCGTTACGCTCGTCAAGCGATCGTAGGCACGTCGTTCGATGGCTCAGAAGAAGGCCCGGAAATTGGCCGGGAAGTCGACGCCGCCGTCGACCGCGCACGGACTCTACGCGACGGTTGATGAGGTCGTAACGGTCCTTGAAAAGCCGCTGTTGC
>CALLYL010000484.1 GCA_937859535.1 uncultured Myxococcales bacterium | reverse complement strand
AAGGCTGATTGGCGAGGACGATGCTTTTGTTCTTCTGTGGTGTTCCGCCAGCGCGTAGTAAAACCCAGAATGACGGTTGGAACGGCGAAGACACCTCCGGCCACAAATGCAACTGTAGACACAGTGCCCAAGGTACGGACGCTGTCGCGAATGAAGGGCTCACGCAGTTCTTGCGGTTTGGACAGCTCTTGGTTCTGTGTGTTTTCAGCGGTGATTCGAAGCCCTGTGCCAACAGCCAGCGCCGCAAGGGTCGCTCCCGCAGAAACCATGAATGCACTGAGGGGCGTTCCCGTTCTTGCGGCCAAGGAGACCTTGACCGCGTCCCTGTCCCCATCCTGCAGCTCACCGCGCCAACGGTACGTCAAGTACCCCGGTGCCTGTGCCACCACTTCATGCGCACCAACATCGACATCTTGGGCTTGATCAATGCGATCGGGCAGAAGCGCTTTTCCATCGAGCGTAACCGCCAGACCGTCTGGACGAAGCGGAAAGCGAAATTCCAGGGTTGCTGTCGGCTTGTGCTGCGGACGGAGCTCGATTCGCTGCAGTTCCCCTTCTCGAAGCACGATCTTTCGCTCGATTCGGGCAAATCGTGGACCTACGGACACAAGCTGGTGAGGCCCAGGATCGACTTCAATGGAAGTGCCCCAGGTGGACCTGGGAATTTCTGCTCCGTCTAGCTTGACCACAAACTGCTCGGGTAGATCCGCCGGGACGGCGAGGACAAGATGGGGAACTCGCGATTCAATGGCCGCCGCCTCCTTTCGTGCAGTCGCCAGAGTTCCCGAGAACCGCTGGTCTCCGCTGGCAGCCATGCTGTCCTTCGATTCGAGGGCAGCCTGACGATATAGGATGAACGCCCTGCCAATCCGCCCGAGTGCATGATGGCAACGAGCCAGGTAGAGTCTCGTATTGGGGCTCGCCTGGAGTTCATTGCTTTCCCCAAAGTACCGGAGCGCCTCTTCATAGAGCTTTTTGTCAAACGCCGACTTGCCTTTCTCGAACTTGGCCAGCGCCACTCCTGGTGGCACCTTGGTCGACGAAGGATCCACTGACTCAGCAATGGCAATCTGCGAGATGAACAACGTGATTCCTGCGATGGCGCGATGTGCTCTCATTGGAAATGTTGTGCTTCCACTTGAATGGTCGTTGGCATGTACGCTTCCTGAACTCACCACGAGTGGCGCGCTGCTTTTCTCCCAACGCATCGGTGGATTCCCCCTGCGCGGTACCTAAAGCAAGAGACGGGCCACGGCTGTGGGCGATGACGGACTGGCTTGCAACACGGTCCCCCCCCGATACGTAGGGCCTACGAGGTCGCTCCGCTGAAAAGCCGTTCACAAGTCCAGTGGGAAATGATGAAGACCTGATCGCGAGCGCGTATTCCGGTTCTCAATCCGATTCCCAACCTGCCCTCTCTTTCTTTCAGCACTTCGAGCACGACATGACTCTGCGCTTCCTTCAGAGCCCCCGGTCGTCGAGCATCAGGACTCAAATTGGCCGATCCTTCTGCGCTCAGGTGGGGCAGGACCTACCAACGGGGCTCCATCTGTCACACCAGACGAGTTCCAACGGCATCGCCAGGCGGTCACTCTTTCCCACAGGGTTCCATCGCAAGCATGCAGCAACCCTCCTCCTGGCTTCGGCTTGTCGTGATGAAAATTCAGTGCGATTCGACTGTAGCACTGGGGGAATCTCGAGCGCTGGGCCTTGGTTCCTCCTGCGATGCAACTCCCTTTGCCAAATCCTTGAGCTGATCGACAATACCTTTATCCAGTTTCGTATCCTGAACTTGCTGCACCACAGAGACCAGACCGCTAAAGAGGAGGGGAGTCTGCGTCCCCGATGACGCAGTTGCGGTAGAAGATTGCTCGCCAACACCTGTTTGGCCACCAGGCGCTGGACTCGCCGGACTCGCCGGACTCGCCGGACTCGCTGCACTCGCTGCACTCGCTGCACTCGCTGCACTCGCTGCACTCGCTGCACTCGCTGCTCCCGGCTCGACCCCCGCAGGCCTGGCCTCTTCGGTGTCTGTCGAACCCAACGCTGGTTTGTCGCTTGCGGAGGAATCCTTCTGCCCCGAGTTGCCAGTAGCACCCTCTGAGGACTTCTCCTTCATCGCCGCTTTCCTGCGAAACGCATCAAGGTCCGTGTTGTCGGCGTGGGCTTGCTTTGCCTCCGCTGCGACGGCGCCTCCTTGGTCATGGGCTTTCTGCGCCTCGCCCCGTGCGGTGACCGCCTTCTCTTCTGCGCGCTGCGCAGTGGACATCGCCCCCCCAGCGTTTCCGCTTGCCACTTGCTGCGCCGCTTCGGACGCTTGGGTCGCTGCCTGTTTGGCCCCATCAACCGCTTTCTGGGCCTCTTCGCACAGTTGGAGCACTCCCTTTCGGACCTCCTGATCAACGGTACCAGCCGCTGCGACTGCCGCCGACTTGACGCCAAATCCCGATTGAAGAGCCGCAGTGCCTGCGGTTCCAAGAGCCGCCACCGCTTTGCCCGCTGCCTCGCAGCCTTGCTTCACCTCCTCACCCGCATGACGAGCAATGCGCGCTACAGAATCCGCGCTTCGCTGGGCTGGTCACATCGACTTCTTGGCTTGCTCCAACTTCCTTCCCGCGCTCTCCATCAGCTTTTGACTTTGATCTCGAAGGGTGTCACCCACATGCTTAGCGGTTGCCACCGTATCTGTTACAGCTTGTTCGGCTTGTTTGATGACACCCTCTGCCTGATGAATAAATCGCTCCACTGCATCTTTCAAGGCCAGCACTTGTTCCTTCAGCTTTTCATAGTGAGATTTCATTTTCTCATATAAAGACTTCCCTTTTTCAAAGCAATCTTTGCCTTTATCAATCACGTTCATTGCGCCACTAATATCAAGATTTTTAAGTATATCAATGGCTTGTGAACCAGCATCAACAAATTGATCAAACGACGTCTTGAGCTGCTCAAGCCCACTCTCCGCGTCTGTGATGGTCTTCTGTGCTTCCTCCTTCAAATCCGATATTTTGGTTTCAAGGCTCAATTTCAATTCATCATAAGACGCTTCTGCTGCGGAGGCAACTTCCTTCCATTGCTCTACACGCTTGCGCAATGCGTCACCGGTTTCCTCTTTGAAATTCAGAATTGCCTGTTTAACTTCCCCAACAAGTGAATTAAGCTGATTAAAAATCTGCCGACCAGAGTCAGCTAGATTGGATGCGAATTGCTGCATTTCCCGGCCCAACTCTCCGATTCCATTCCAATTTAGCGACCAAAGCTTCCCTTCTAACTCCAGGACTTCACGGATCTTTGTTTGCGCATCTTCATGATGAGCCAACGAACTCTGTATTTTGGACTCAAGTTCTTCCTTCGTCTTTCCTGATATACTGCTCTCATGCGCGGCAGCACCGAGTTTCTGCACTGCTTGTTGAACCACAGAAAGCAGTTCCTGACCACTCTTCTCTAGCTCTTGAAGCAGGCCTTGCGCATCTTGAACAGCCTGCCGTTCTAGGTCCGTCGAAGCTGCGGTCAAGATCGAGCCCAGACGAGACGCGGTCTGTTTGGTTTTGTTGCAGAATTGCACCAGTTCTGTTTCTACACTCGTACGAAGCTGGCCCGCGCTGCGCTTGGCTTGATCACAAACAGCCATGGCATCATTTTTGGTGGCCTCTAGCGCTTCTGCCGCCGCGTCCTGTGCGGCCTTAATGTGGGTCTTGATATTGTCGATCAGGGCATCCACGTTGATCGGAAGCTCTTTGATTAGATTCTGACACGCTACATAGCACTTTTCGCCAGCATGATACGCAGATTCGCCCGCCGTCTTGGCTTCTATTGCCTTCTGTTTAGCCTTTTCCCATTCCTTGTTTCCAATCGCCTGTCCAACTTCCTTGGCTGCCTCAAATGCCAGTTTTCCTTGTTGAAACACAGTCATGCCATTCGAAACCAATGTTTGAACACAGAGTAATATGTCGCCAAAGATTCGCTCGGCTTGTTTCTGAATTTCACTGAACGACTGTTTTGCGCGTTCCCACAGATCCTTTAGATGTCGAATCAAGTTCTCAAAAAAGAGTTTGACCTTTTCAATCACAGGGCCAATCGCTTCCTCGATCGCTTTGCGAACTTTTTCAATTCCATTGGCAATGACATCTTTGTATTCGGAAATGGCGGCTTGAACATCCATGGCTGCTTTTTGAACCCGATTCGCAGCCTGTAGTGTCCCAGCGGCAGCCGCCTTTTCGATCGTCTTCTGCGACTTGGATAGTACCTTGTTGAACTGTTCTTCTTGTCTGGTAAGCTCTGTCTCAAGCTGACCAACTCTCGATCTGGCGGAGCCCACATCATTGCGCTCGCATTGCTCGATGGAGAACCCCAGCTCTTCACTGGCACCATGCCCGGTCGTGACCAACTTGCGAAGCTCTGCGAGCGTTGCGGAAGAGACAGCTCCAAGCTCACTGCGAACGGAGGAAAGCTGAGAAGAGGTCTGTGCGTTATCCATGAATCATTTCTCCTGTCTTACTGTTCAATTGTTCTAGTTGATGACTCATCCACAAAAGCACTTACTGCCCGCATTGACTCTTCAATTCCTTTGGCAATCCATTCAGCATGCTGGATCGATAGGTCTGCGGCCTTGGCACCCAGGTCGTAGGCACTCTTGGTATCACCGGGTGAATCGGTTGCATCCTCTTTGGCATTATCTGCATGTCCACGAGCATCCCAAATAGCAATCCCAATTCGTTCCACGCAGCGCTTCGCACGCTGCACTGATCTTTGCGCTTCGGTGATGTCTCCAATGCTTGCATGCTGGTGAGCCTGCTCCAGCTCATCAACGGCAAGTCTGGCTGTTTCAAGATATCCAGTTGTGAGCTTTATACAGCGCCTGGCATTGGTGAGATCAGCAGTTGGTTTCGGGCGCTTCAATACAAATGTGTAGGTTTCACCGGCTTGTAATCCGCTGATCCGCTGACCGATTGAACGCACTTCTTTCTTGATTTCAGCCATGATTTCCTCTGAATGGGGTTGGTGAAGACAAGCTACTCGAGGTTGGCGAGTGTGATGGAGTATGGTTCCCCTGGGAGTAGTGTATCGACATCAAAATCGCCACTCTCATTGGTGACCGCTGTAATCACACTTCCATCATGTCGTTGGATCATAAATTTGGCATTGGAGATAGCCATCCCTGATTCAGCAACCAATTTTCCCTTGGCTCGACCAGGATACTTGATCACTTCGATCGCAAATCCCTCGCCAGCGATCGGATCATGATGTTCAAATCGACCTTGATGATCCGATGTAAGCGATTGAAATGAGCCGTCAGCCAGATGAATCAAGAACTCTGTGTTTGACATAGGACTTCCATCTTCATCCACAAAACGCCCAATCGCATGGTTCGCTCTCTTTACGGTTAAGACGCAGAGCTCCTCTTTGATCAATCCACTCATCACAAATGAACCATCGGCGTCACATGTGAATTCACGTTCTTCACCATAGGCTCGTTGAACCTGAATGACCGCTCCGGCAATTGGCGTACCGTTATCATCGACTATCTTGCCGCGCAGAGACTCTGTGCCGGAAAGATCGACGCAATAATTAGATTGAGGCTCCAGGTTCTCCACTCGGTGCATTCCATCATCGGAGCGATATCGGGATTTACGACCGGCCGATCCGTGGAAATCCGATAAGGCCCCTCGTACAACTTGGCCATCGCTGAATGTGAGCCGCCACTGCGCAGTTTGCGGCTCCTTCGGGACGTCCGACTGCTCACCGATCATCGTTGGCGCAGCGTCAGGGCTAGCCGTCGCTGGCTCATGAGACTCTGTATCATCGGGGATACTACTACGCGCCTGAATGCCAGGAAAGCCAAATCCCATATTGCTGCTGTCCCCAATGTTGACATTGGGTGAGCCATTGGTCAGCAATTGACCTGGATAAATACTACAGTGGACCGTCATGTCCCCAATTCGTGCCGCTGGTCTACCATTGATAAATACAGTCGGGCTACCTTTGGCGATTGCATAGGTATTTGTATTACAGCAAGGCACCGCGACCCCTACGTCCATCACCCGCGCCGCTGGTTTTGAATTGATAAATACGTTCTGGGAACCGGACACCACCGGACCTAGTACCGTATGCAACTGGTGCAAAACGATTGGCAGAATGATACAAAGCGGACAGAGCTTCTCAATGTGAATATGTTCAGACTTTGCAATCGTAGAAAGAGTCGCAGCGGGAGGCATGACGTTTGCTCCGGACTTATGTCTGTGGTGCGACCATTGAAGGTGATGGAATCTGCCACGGCTGCGGCATATAAACCGTAGGCGGCAACTTGGGTGTGATTAGAAACGGTGCAATCGTGGCGGGACAAATTCCCGCCATACGAGGTATCGGAACTGGTGACGGATTGATGAACGTCAAGAGAAATGCACTACTATTTACCAGCGTACCGGCCGTCCAGAGATTGAAACTATCAACAAATGCAGTGGCGATCGATTCATATACCACTCGGCTGTGTGGCCCCAGCGATGAAGGTGACTTGTCGGGATTTGTTGGCGGAGCCGGAATCGATTCCATGAGACCGACCAGGGCATCTTTCATAATGGGGACGCACATTGGGAATGCGACTTTGAACGGGAGAGGCCCAGATGGTGCTGGGAGCCCTGGGAGCGCATCGCCGCCAGGTGGAATCGGAATGCTCAGGTTTCCGATGAAGAGAGGTGCGCCGGCCATTTTCATCGATAACTCAAACTGAGTCCATAGCGTGGTAATCGCATTGGCAATGATGGCCGTCCACGGCACTTTCGGCCCGAGCGCAATAATCGTCGGAGCAAAAGGCGCACCGATCACTTGTCCACCCATCGCAGTGCCTGCCATGTAGGCAACGGCTGTCAGTTTGACAGTCTGCTGCCAAGTTTCCCACGCAACACTGATTGCGTCACAGATTTGATCGATAAAATCTGCATAGCCGCGAGACATGGTAGCCTGCTGTTCTGCAAAGGCGCGCAGTGGAACATATCGATCAAACAGTAGATTCGGAGGTTGGATAGTTGGAGGTACATTTCGATCTTGGGCCGGAAATGCATCTGTAAATTGTCTTTTGTAGACAGTGTCCCGAGGAAAGAATCGATCGAAGCCTTCCGGCAAGCAGATTTTCTCTTGCGCAAAGCGTTGCTTTGCAATGAGTGCCATATCAGTTCCGCTGGGTACTGGCATCGCATCCTGACTCCGGTGATCTGCTCTTCATTGATCTCAAGCGCTCTTGACAAGTTGGCTTTCAAAAACGTGCCCACAGAAGGAACCTACAGGGATCGTTCCGTCTCTGTGCCGCGCTGTTTCGAGCCTCTTAGCCTGGGTATTTGCACTTCCTGTGCCAAGCTTTGCTGGGCCCGGAGGCGGTCGTCCAACGTCCATCCGCGTGAGACTTGCTGACACTCCGCGAGCGTAGAATCGCGCTCTGGCCAGCGGTGCAGTGCGTTCCGTGCCATTTGCTCAGCGCGAGTGTGCCGAAGCAAGCAAGGTAGCTTGATGATGTTCAACAGCGGTTGTTCGAGACACCGAACAGTACCTCTGTGAATC
>CALLYL010000483.1 GCA_937859535.1 uncultured Myxococcales bacterium | reverse complement strand
AGTGCGCGGACGGCTCGATGTCATCACGGCGGATGCGACACTGGCCGCCGCCGAAGTATGGCTGGCCCGCCGCGACCAAGACCGCGACCGGGTGCTCTCACAGCGAATGGGCCTCGCACATCGTCGCTATCAGTATGTGATTCTGGACTGTGCACCGTCGCTGTCTTTGCTAAACCAAAACGCGCTGACGTATGCCGATGAAGTGCTGATTCCGGTGTCCTGTGACTACCTGTCGCTCGTCGGGGTAAAGCAGGTACTGAAGACGCTCAAGGACATCGAGCGCCATCTGGGTCACTCGGTACGAATTGCCGGAGTGCTGCCGACATTCTTCGATTCACGCATTCGCTTGGCCAGAGAGGCACTCGAGACGCTGCGTGGACACTTCCGCGAAAAGCTGTTCGACCCGATTCGCCGCTCGACCAGGCTCGCCGAAGCCCCAAGCCACCGTCAGAGCATTTTCGAATACGACGTGGACTCCCCAGGTGCCGAGGACTATCGTCGAGTCGTCGAGCGGATTATGGGACGGGAACCGGCGTCAGTCGGCATCGCCAATCACAAATCCGATTCCACCGCGTCGACCTTGGAACCAGCGTCCATCGAATAAGGAGTCCAGGGTCATGAGTGCCAAATCCAGCGCCCCACGCGCTCTGCAGACCGATCCGCTTTCTGTCGATGATATCTTGGCGACCGGATTTTATCGTCCCGAGCGTGATTCTGAACGTGATTCGGAACGCGAAGCAGTCCATCAGCTCCCCATCGGAAATCTGCCCGAGAAAAAGCCTCGTCCGACGCATTACAAAGTGGTCTGTATCTCGCTCTACAATGAAGACATCGAGCGACTCGAAGGGCTGGTGCGCGAGCTGAAGCGCCAAGGCTATAGCAAGGCCAATAAGTCGCTGGTGATCCGTGCTGCGCTCGAGCAGCTCGATGTCGAAAAAGTTCCGCGCTTTCACTAAAGCGCGTCGAGGGTGACAGTGTCTACGCAACGGAAGCTTCACGTCGCCGTGCTCTACGGTGGTCGTTCTGGCGAACACGAAGTCTCGCTTCAATCGGCGGCCTCGGTGCTGCGCAACCTCGATCCTGAGCGCTTCGTCGCCATCCCAATTGCCATCGACAAAGATGGCCGCTGGCATCCGGGCGACGTCTCGCGGATCGAAAAGGGAGCGCGTCTACTGCCAGTGTTTCGCGACCAGCCGCAGGTGGTGCTACCGCCCAATCCACCAGGCGGCGACGGCACCATGCTGGTTCCCATCGAAAATCCGACGCTGCTTGGGATGGGATTGCCGCTCCCACAAATCGACGTGGTGTTCCCCGTGCTGCACGGTACGTTCTGTGAAGACGGTACGCTGCAAGGCCTGCTCGAGCTGGCGGATGTTCCGTACGTTGGTTGTGGCGTACTTGCGTCGGCGATCGGCATGGACAAAGAGGTCGCCAAGCGGCTCGCAGGGCTGGCTGGCATCCCGGTCGTACCGTATCTGACGGTGCATGGGCGAACCTATCCGGCGCAGGCTTCCTCGCTGCCCAGCGAGGTTGAGCGCGTGCTCGGTTATCCCTGTTTCGTCAAGCCGTCGGGTTCGGGTTCAAGCGTCGGCGTCCACAAGGTCAAGCATCCGCATGAGCTTGACGCTGCAATTCGGGATGCGCTGCGATTCGACCGCAAGGTGCTGATCGAAAAAGCCATCGACGCCCGCGAAATCGAGGTGGCAGTGCTCGAAAACCTCGATCCATCGGGCGGTCCGCTGTGCAGCATCGTCGGCGAAATCAACCCTCGCCACGAGTTTTACTCCTACGAGGCCAAGTATCTCGACGAAAACGGTGCCGCGCTGCTGGTCCCAGCGACCTTGTCCGCCGAGCAAGTCAGCGAGATCCAGAAGTGGGCCGGGCTGGCGTTCTCTACCCTCGAATGCGAAGGCATGGCCCGCGTCGACTTCTTCCTCGATCGCAAGAGCGGCCAGTTCTACTTTAACGAGATCAACACCCTGCCGGGCTTCACCAACATCAGCATGTATCCGAAGCTGTGGGAGGCATCGGGCGTTGGCTATCAGGAGCTACTCAGTCGGCTCATCGATCTCGCGCTGCGTCGCGCCAGCGAAAAAAAGAAACTCATCCACGACTTCCAGTCGATGTAGTGCTGCATGCCGACGCGAGGAATCAAGCTGTGGCACTTCGCGTTGGCACTTGCGCTCACGGGGATCATCGCGCTGCTGGTTCTGCTGAACCATAGGCCCCCAGATCCACTGCCGATAGACGCCGCCGCGACGCAGTTTTCCGCGATGCGCGCCAAGCAGGACGTGGCAGCACTGACGGCGTTTGGGCCTCGTCCGGTCGGGCGCGATGGCAAGCCGCATCCCGAGTCGCACCGTCTGGCTCGACAGTGGGTTGAAAGCAGGCTGCGTGAGCTGGGGATGACCCCGGAGGTCCAGACCGGCAACGTGTGCGAGGGTGGCCACTGCTCAGAGGTCGAAAATGTGATCGCTCGGCGTCCGGTGGAAGGGGAAGGCGCGGCCCGTGAACCCGTGGTGCTGCTGTCCCACTATGACTCGGTGGCACGGGGGCCTGGTGCCGGGGATGCCGCTGCCGGTGTTGCGACGGTGCTCGAAGTGGTACGGGCACTAAACACCCAAGCCGACTGGCAACGACCGCTGGTGGTGGTCATCGATGATGGCGAAGAGGCAGGGTTGCTGGGTGCACGACTGTTGCCGTCCCATCCACAGCTTCGCAAGGTCGCGGCGGTGCTCAACCACGAAGCGCGAGGCACGGCCGGACAGACGGCGATGTTCGAGACCAGCCGACACAGCACTTGGATCGTCGAGGAATATGGACACTCGGTCAGCCGTCCGGTCGCGTCATCGGCGATCTATCCGCTCTACAAGCTGCTTCCCAACGACACCGATCTAACAGTGCTCAAGGCTGCGGGCTGGCGAGGGCTCAACTTCGCGTTCGCGGAAAACGAGCACCTGTATCACACCGCGAACGACTCGCTGGCCAACCTCGACCTCGGTAGCGTGCAGCACATGGGGGATCAGTCGCTCGCCACCACCCGGGCACTACTCGCCCGCCAGACGCTGCCGAGCGACGATCGCGATGGAGTCTGGTTTGACCTGTTTACGCGGGTCTTTGTCCTGTATCGGACACCACTTGCTGTCGGACTAGGCCTTCTGCAAGGGCTGCTCTGGCTCACCGCTGTCGGAATGCTGCTGCGTCGACAAGGCCGCTCGGGCTTCAGGTGGCTTGGTGCCGGATTGCTGCGCTTTCTCGCGGTGCTTGTCGTCTCGGCTCTGACGGGATTTGTGGTCATCAAGAGCATTGGCGCGCTAAGCTCCGTGGCCAGGCCGTGGCGAGCATCACCCCTGCCAACCTGGCTGGCGCTATCCTCACTGGCGGCGAGTGTCGCCAGCTTGATGCAGCTAGGTGCCTGTCGACTGTCGCCGCCCTCTTCGCTCCGCAAGCTGTGGGGAGAAAGTGTGGGCACGCTTTTGCCATGGACGGCGCTGTCGCTGCTGCTCTCCTTGAAAGTGCCCGATGCGAGCTATCTGTTTACGTTGCCGGCGCTGTTCGCGAGCTTGGCGATCCTCATCGGGATGTGGACCGTCGATCGCGAGGACCAGGTGGGTGCAGCGCTGGCTGTGGCACTTGGCGCGGCACTGCCCGTTGTGGTGATCTGGTTGCCGCTGATTCGGGTGCTGCTGGTGATGGCCGGTGCCAACCTGCACATCGCGGTCACGCTGCCATGGGCGATGTTGATTACGCTCGTCGATCCACTGCACCGACTGTTTCCGGTACGGCTGCGACTGATTGTGCCGTGTGCGCTCGCAATTCTCGGAGTATGCGCGGCTGCCGTCGCAGGGTTTTCTCGCTAGCGACAGCTCGACGTCATTTGACAACGCTCGGCGCAGCCCAAAAAATGGGCAGCGAGGTCAGTTGGGACCGCGATGGGTGAAGCAGAGGGTTCGACAAAACCAAAATGCCCGGATGGGGCTCGATGCGAGGAAGACGCCCTGACATCGATCAAGGCGACGCCCAAACGCCCTGCGGGGCGCCGTCGCAAAGCGGGGAGTCATGATCAGCTCATCACCCTCAAGTCGATGGTCGATGGTGCTGGCACAACACCGCGAGCGGTACGCTTCTATGAGGCGGAAAAGCTCATCTCGGCGGCACAGCGCTCGTCAGGTGGTCACCGACTGTTCGACGAGGGAGAACTCGATAAGCTCAAGCTGATCATTGATCTACGTGCCTGCGGCTTTTCGATCGATGAGATCCGCGAGCTGCTCGCCGCCAGACAAACCAGTCCATCGAAGGAATCGGCGATGGCGCTGCAAACGCTGCTGTCCCATCACATCAATGGACTCAAACGCAAACTGGCACTCATCACCGAGCTGGGTCGTGAATTTCAAAGTGCGATCGTCACCCTCGATCGCTGCGCAACCTGCGACGATCCACGTGGAAAAGAAGCCTGTGCCTCGTGCGATGTCCTGACCAGCCGCACCGCACCGCGCTGCATGCGCTTTCTGTAGCACTGAAACGCTACATCGTCGGGCAAGGTGGACCTACGGAATGGCCTGCTCCTCGGGAATCGTCACCATCTCGATAAAGCGAGGGTGACTGCGCAGGCGATCGAAGTCGCTCATCCGATACATCGACGCCCGGAGCGAGCTGCCTTCGCGGGCCCCGTGTTGCCAAGTATCGCGCCGCGCCGTCTCGATCAATCGCACCACGGCCGCCCGAGTCTCGCCAACAGCCAGGTGATAGTAGATCACTGCCAGATCGACGCCATCGCCTTGCAGCTCGCTCGCTGGTAGCTTGGCAAACTCCAGTCGGGCCTCGGCAAGCTCCCCACGCTCGGCCAGCATCGCGGCCATGCCAAGCTGAACCTCGCGGTTGAAGCGGCTGCGCTGGACGAGGGCCTCTCGATACGCCAGCAGCACCCGCTCGGCGAACGCAATGTCGAGCTGGCCGGTGAAGCCACGAATCGCCAAAAACACGTTGTGTAGTAGCAGTGCCCGAAGCTGTACCGCCGCTGCCTGTTCATTGCCACGATCGGCCCGCAGCTTAAGCTGGTCCTCGATCAGCAGGAGCTGCTGAAGCTGGCCTTCAAAATAGGCGATACGCACGAAGTGCCGACGGGGTAGCGGTCCTCGCAGCGGTCCATGAAGCAGCTCGCGGTAGGCCAGAGCCCTCGCCTTCCGAACCTGGAGCAGGGCTTCCCGCAGATTGTAGCGACGAACCTCGCTCACTCCGCTTGCGTAGAGGCGTCGAATCTCGCCGTCGAGCCCGGCCTCAAGCTGATGCTGTTCCGTGGCTGCTCCGACCTCGACCAATTGATCGGTCGCGACCGAAACCGCTGGGGCCGAAAGAGCCAGCGATGCACCCAAAAGACCCCAGGCAAAGATCGCCACGCTTAAGACTCCACGCCGATGCGCCTGTGAGTGAGCGCGGGCAGCTCGCTTCGGATCTTCTGCAACGAGTCAAAATCCAGCTCGGCCACTGCCACGCCTTCGCCATCGGGACACTCACACAGGACGGTTCCCCACGGATCAGCGATCAGGCTGTGACCGTAGGTAGATCGCGTCGGGCTGTGCCGCCCTTGCTGGGCAGCCGCGAGCACAAAGCACTGGTTTTCGATCGCCCGCGCCCGCATGAGGACGTGCCAGTGGTCCTTTCCGGTATGCAGCGTGAAGGCCGCCGGAATCGACAGCATCTTCGCACCACCG
The DNA here is from genome assembly GCA_937859535.1 of uncultured Myxococcales bacterium. GTDB lineage: Bacteria > Myxococcota_A > Polyangia > Palsa-1104 > JAEUJZ01 > JAEUKA01. The sequence continues at coordinate 1,834 of CALLYL010000483.1, read as the reverse complement.
GCCACCAGGCGACGATATAGCTCGGGAAAGCGCACGTCGTAACACACCGACAGCCCGAGGCCTCCCCACGGCGTTTCACTCACGATGGACTGCTCCACATCGCCAAATTCGACGGTCGATGACTCGCGCAGGCTGGTCGCCGCCTGAGCAAAGTGGACATCGAAGAGGTGGATTTTACGATACACCGCCGCAAAGTTGCCGTCAGGGCCGATATGCACGCTGCTGTTCCAGACCTTACCCGGCGATCGTCCAGCCTCGGGAAGTCCGCCCAGCACAAGATGAACGCCGAGCGTGCGCGCCAGCTCTCGCATGCGCTCGAGGATCTTGCCCTCGCCAGTTACGCCCGCGTCCGATTGGACAATCCGCACCGCCCACGCGAACTTGTCGTTTTCGTCCGGTGATAGCAGCGCAAAATTTTCGGGCAGAACAATCAGTTCGGCACCTCGGGCTTGGGCTCGCTGACACAGCGCAGCGACGCGCTCCAGGTTGTGCGCCACATCCGCTGTCGAGCAAAGCTGAACCACTGCGGCTGTTAGGACCGACATTCCACGCAGTATACTGCTTGCCGAAGAACCATCGTCTTTCCGATGCTGGAACTGAACAACCGCGCCCGTAAAATCCTCTCTGCGATCACGCAGGAATACCTGACGACCGGGGAAGCCGTCGGTTCACGCACCGTCACGCGTCGTTATGGCGTGGACCTGTCACCGGCGAGCGTCCGCAACGTGATGAGCGATCTCGAGGAGCTGGGGCTGATTCGGCAACCCCACGCCTCGGCAGGCCGCGTCCCGACCGACCTGGGGCTGCGCTTTTTCGTCGACTCGCTGCTCAAGATTCGCCAGCTTTCACCCCGCGATCGCGAAGAAATGGCCAGTCACTACAGCTTCTCGACCGGAGAAGTGGACGCCGTACTGCGGGAGGCCGGAAAAGTGCTGTCCGATCTGTCCTCTCACACGGTGGTGGTGATGACGCCACGGGTGGATCTCGACGTGCTCAAACACATCGAGTTTGTTCGGGTCAAAGAAAACGCCGTGCTGGCGGTGCTGGTGAATACCTCGGGGCGCGTCCACAACAAGCTGCTCCAGCTCGATGAACCGATTGGCAACGACTACCTGGAGCGCGTGACCAATTATCTGAACACGCTCCTCGACGGACGAACGCTGTCGGAAGTGCGAACTCTGGTCGCTGAAGAGCTGGCTGCAGAACGAACCCGTTACGACGCGCTGGCCCAGCGGGCGCTGCGCATGTCGGCCCAAGCGCTCCCCGCACAGCCGCCGATGGTGTTTGTCTCGGGTCAGGCGAACCTGCTATCGCATCTGCTCACCGAAGAAGGAATGCCGACCCCGGAGCGACTGAAGGCGCTGTTTCGTACGCTCGAGGATCACCGGCTGCTGCTGCGGCTGCTCGAGCAGACCGAAACGGCGCACGGCATCCAGGTGTTTATCGGCGCGGAAACCTCGGTGCCGGAGCTTTCGGACAAAACCGTGGTCGCGGCCAGCTACGGCCCCAATGAACGACCGCTGGGTGCACTCGGTGTCATCGGACCCACTCGCATGAACTATTCGCGGGTCATTGCGCTCGTGGACTTTACCGCGCAGCTTCTATCCGAAGTTGTTCGGCGGCAGTAACGCCCCCGGTGTCGGACTGCGTCGAACGCTGCCCGCTCGGAGCCGACGACCCCGTGCCGTTCCCAATTGGCGTCCAGGAACTCCCGATTGCCGTTCAGGAACTCCCAACTGCCGTTCAGGAACTCCCAACTGCCGTTCAGGAACTCCCGATTGCCGTTCAGGAACTCCCGATTGCCGTTCAGGAACTCCCGATTGCCGTTCAGGAA
>CALLYL010000482.1 GCA_937859535.1 uncultured Myxococcales bacterium | reverse complement strand
CGCTACGCACCAGGCTGCGGAAGCCCATCACCGCACCGCCAGTGACAAACCCGATAATAGCCAGCGCCACCATCAGCTCGACGATGGTGTAACCAGCCTCGGAATGCCGAGTGCCCGCCCTATGTAAACCCCCGACTCGCATGACGTGGCTTACTTGTCGTCTTCCCAGCTCTTGAGGTCGTCCGCCGTTCCCTCTTTGCCGTCTTTGCCAAAGCTGATGAGATCAACGCCGTCGGTATCATGCTCGCCGGGGCACTTGAACACGAACGGCTTGCCCCAGCCATCCTTCGGTTCCTTGGTGAAGACCTTGGTCGTCACCAGGTCGGCAAGACCGCTCGGACACTGCTCTCCCGTCGCATCCATGCGCCACTGGAGCACTCCGTCCTTGATCTTGCGCATCATGTTGATGGTTTCTTTTTTGCGCGCCTTTTCGAACTGTCCGAAGGCCGCAATCGCCGCACCACCGAGCATCAAACTGACAATTGCGAGCGAGATCATGATCTCGGTCAGCGTATAGCCGCTCTCGGGGGAACGAACGACGACCGGCTCATGGCTTCGTTCACGACGGCGTAGCCGACGACCGACCTTCCGCCACAGCGCAGTCATCGCCCGCGCCGCACGGCGCAGCGGCACATAAGAGGGTTGAACAGAAAGGTTTTGAGAAGTAGGGAGCGTCATAGGAATCTCCTTGGGTCGCGTTCGGGATGATTAGTTCACAAACTCGTTCATCTGCATGATCGGCAGCATGATCGACGTCACGACGAAGAACACCGCGCCGCCCATGCCCAAGATCATCAGCGGAGAGAGCAGCGCCGTGAGTCGCTCAAGCTGGGTCTCCACTTCCAGGTCGTAGGCCCCCGAGACGTTTTCGAGCATCTGCTCAAGCTGTCCCGAGCGCTCACCGACTGCAATCATGTGACAGACAATCGCCGGAAACTGGTTGCTGCGCTTGAGCGGTGCCGCGATCGATTCACCCTCACGGATGGACTCGCGGGCCTGCTCGATGACGTTCATCAGCACGGTGTTGCCGAGTACGTTTTTGACGATTTCCATCGCCCGCAGGAGCTGCACGCCCGAAGCCAACATCGTTGACAGCGTCTTGGCAAAGCGACTCACCGCCACCTTGCGCTCCAGCCCACCGATCACGGGAATCCGCAGCTTGAAGCCATCCCACGACAGCCGCCCCTTCGGCGTCGCCAGCCAGCGTCGAAACGCCACCGTGCCACCGATCCCGAGCACCAGCACCAGCCACAAGTAATCGCTCAGCAGCGTGCTGATAAAAATGAGGATCTGGGTGTTGAGCGGCAGCGCCCGCCCGGTATCCGCAAAAATCGCCGTCACCTTCGGAACCACCGTTGTCATCAGCATCGTGAGGATACCTATTGACAAAATGGTCATAATGATCGGGTACATCAGCGCCGACATCACTTTCGAGCGCAGGCGGTTCTGCGATTCGAGGAAATCGGACAGTCGCAAAAGCACCGCCTCTAGGTTGCCCGCCGTCTCACCGGCCGTGACCAAGTTGACGTACAGCTCGCCAAAGCAGCCGGGATGCCGAGCCAGTGCCGCCGATAGCGGGAGACCCTCGTTCACCTGGACTTTGACGTCGGACAGTACATGCTTGAGGTTCGGATCTTCCGCCTGTTCGATCAGCGCTGCCAGCGACTCCGAAAGCTGCACTCCGGCACGAAGCAGCGTGCCAAGCTGCCGGGTCAGCACCGCGACCTCCATGGGCTTCGCGGTCCGCCGGTATTCGGCAAAGGCTTGGACGACAAAACCCAAGTTCAGGGCGACCAGCAGACCGACAAACAGACCCTGCCCGACCCCGTCCATCTTCGGGTCGCTCGTGCGGTTCTTCGACTTGGCCCCGCCAACTTGAGCCTCGCTCACATCGGTCAGCAAGATGCCGTCACGGCGAAGGACTTGGCGCAGCGAACGCGGGCTGTCTGCGTCGCGAACCCCCTGAACTTGCTTTCCTTTGCCGTCGTAGCCTTTCCAGCGAAAAACCGGCATGGCTCTATTCCTTGTCCTCTGCCGTGACCAGCATCACCTCTTCAATGGAGGTAATGCCCGCCAAGACCTTGCCCGCACCGTCGGTACGCAGCGTACGCATACCGCTCGCGAGCGCCGCCTTTTTCAAGGTCGACGCATCCGACTTGCGCAAGCTTAGCTCACGCACCGCGTCGTTGATGAGGAGTAGCTCGTAAATCGCCGAGCGACCGGCATAGCCACGCTGTCCGCACGTCGCACAGCCACCCTCGTGATGTCGATAGAGCATGCCCGGCGGCGGTGGCGGAGCCTTGGTGATGTAGGTCGCGATCTTGAACTTCCCGGCGTAAAACGGCTCCGGCGGAATGCTCAGGCGCTCTAGCTCGGTCGGGGTGGGCCGATACGTCTCGCGACATTTGATACACAGACGCCGCACCAGTCGCTGCGCCAGCACGCCCATCAGCGACGAAGTCACCAGGAACGGCTCGATTCCCATATCGACGAGACGCGTCACCGCACCCGCCGCATCGTTGGTGTGAATCGTCGAAAACACCAAGTGGCCGGTCAGCGACGCGGTAATCGCCATCGAGGCCGTCTCTTGATCACGAATTTCGCCGACCATGATGACGTCGGGATCGTGACGAAGGAACGAGCGAATCGCCGCCGCAAAGGTCAGCTCAATCTTGGGATTGACCTGCACCTGCGAGATTCCTTCGAGCTGATACTCGACCGGATCCTCGACGGTAAGGATGTTGATATCGGGCGTGTTGATCTTCGACAGACCGGCATACAGCGTCGTCGTCTTACCGGAGCCCGTCGGACCCGTCACCAGCAGAATGCCGTGAGGCCGATTGATAAGCTCCAGCATCGTCTCCAGGTGGTCGGCCCCAAACCCCAGGTCCGCGAGATCGAGCACCACCGAGCTTTTGTCGAGCAAACGTACCGTGATCCGCTCACCAAACGCCGTAGGAACGGTGGCGACACGCATGTCGATGTCTTTGCCGGCAATCTTGCGACGGATTCGACCGTCCTGCGGGAGCCGCTTTTCAGCGATGTTCAGACCCGCCATGATCTTGACGCGGGCGACGATCGAATTGATGAACGTGCGCGGCGCCTTTTTGTATTCCTCAAGGACGTTGTCGATGCGATAGCGCACCACCATGTCCTTTTCGCGAGGCTCGAAGTGAATATCGGATGCCTTGGAACGAACCGCGTGAAAGATCACCGAGTTCACCCAGCGAATGATCGGGGCCTCATCGCTGACATCGACCAGGTCGACTTCTTCTTCGGTCTCGGCTTCTTCTGCCGCTTCCTCGTCTTTTTGCAGATCCGCGTCGATGCCGGCTCGTGAGTAGACCTTGTTGATGGCCTCTAAAATTTGCGAAGCCGGGGCCAAAAACGGAGCCACCTCTGCGCCAACGACCCGAGCAATGTCGTCGAGGATATGCACCACCGTCGGATCTGCAATCGCCGCTTCGACGGTGTCTTCTTCCTTGTTGCGACGCAGCAGCAGCACCATGTGCTGTTTGGCGAAGTTGATCGGAATCCGCTGGACCAAGTCCGGGTCGATGGTGTCGGGTTTGATCTCCAGCAGCACTTCGAGGCCAAACTGCTGAGCGAGCGCTTGTATCACCTGCTCTTCGCTGACAGCCCGTCGCCGCAGCAAGATCTCACCAAGTCGCGTGCCTTCGGTCTGCGCACCGCCAGAACGACGGAGTTCCTCTTGCTCAGACAGCGCTTCTTTGAGGAGTCCGTCGGCCAGTCCGGCATGCTTCTGTAACAACGCACCGAGCGAGCGCACCGAAACTGGCCGGGCCACGGCCTGATGCTGACCACTGCTTTTGCCCGGACTTCCTTGTGCCCGCGATGGAAGCACCGAGTGCTGCCCCGAGCTTTTGGCGGCTCCGGCTCCACTTAATGCTCCACCGTGCGGTGGCGTTCTGCCCTCTGGTTTGTCGGCTTTGGCCATGGCGATCCTCGTTTGCTCTTAACCCGGTGGTGCCCCTGGCGGCGGCGGCGGCGAGACCGGCTTGGGCGCAACCGATGGCGTAACCGTCGTCGTGCTCTGGCTCGGTGAAGACGAAGACCCGCCCATCGAACGTGATCCCGGCGGCAGCTCGACCGGACCGGAGTCGACTACCTCACGATGAAGAGATTGCTCGGCGGTGCGTAGCTCGACAAGCTCCCGCTCACTGTCCACCGCAGTGCGATTGATCTCCTCGAGCGCGCCCCGCTTCTTGGTGTAGTCGATGATGCCAACGACATCGCGCTCGTCGCTAAAGGCCGAGTAGGCTTCGATAAACTCTCGCCGCTCGCGGGTCTTGCGCTCGAACACACGCTGAAGCTCCGACGGATCGTTGATCACGTAGGGAGTCAGCACGATGAGCAGCATCTGCTTTTGCACTTCTTTGCTACGGGTCTTAAACAGATATCCCAGGATCGGAATGTCACCGAGGATCGGAATCTTGGTCACCGATTCCGCCACGCGGTCACGCATGATGCCACCGAGCACCACTGGCTGCTGATCACGCACCACCGCTGTCGTTTCCAACGTGCGCTTATTCGTCGCTGGGCCCAGTCCGTTAAAGTTCTTGTCGGCGATGTCGGAGATCTCGGTCTTTAGCTCCAGTCGCACCGTTTCACTGGCGCTGACGTGGGGCGTAACCTCGATCTTAAGCTGTACGTCTTGACGCTGTACCGACTGCATCGCCGCAAAGCCCGCGAGCGCTCCGCTGGCACCGGCTTGCGGTAGACCACCGGTGATCGCGCTCGGGAATGGCAGGTTCTGACCAACGGTAATCGTCGACTTCTCATTGTCCGTGGTCAGGATGTTCGGCACCTGCATCACGTTGACGTCGTTGTTGGTCTGCATCGCCTGGAGCAGGATTCCGAACTGCGGTGGTAGCACCGAGCCACTGCCCGCGCCTTGACCAAAGATGGTGCTGCCGGTGATGGCCGGACCGACCACACCACCGACCAGTCCCGGCATCGTCAGCAGCGACAGCGGGTTGAGCGAGTTGAGCGAGCCACTCTTTAAGCCACCCAGCACCAAACCACCGAGGCCCGGAATCGCGCCGTGATAGGACAATCCCAGATCTCGCGACTTCGAGATGCTGACCTCCATCACCATCGCTTCGATGAATACCTGGCGGCGCGGCACATCGAGCCGCCGAATCACATCGCGCAGCGTCAGGAAGTCTTTGCCTGTCGCCAAAATCACGAGCGAGTTGGTCGCTTTGTCGGGCGTGACCTTGACCTCGTCCTGGAACGCACCGCTACTCCCCTGCCCGCCGGCCCCCGATTGCGGCGGTGGACTGAAGCCCCGACCGGAGCGGCCTCGACTCGCGCCCGCCGATACCGAGATGCCAAGTCCACCGAGCACCTGCACCATGTCATCGGCGTTGGCGTTTTCCAGCGCGTAGACGTGGATGCGGTCTCCCGTCGAGGTCGAGCCCTGCTGTTCCAGCCGCTTGATCAGCGCAAACACCCGCTGATAGGTTCGGTCCGCCGACACCAAGATGATCGAGTTGGTGCGATCATCGGCGAAGATTTGGCTGATCGAGTCGTCCCCGCTGCCAATCTGAGAAGGCGCTACCGCATCGGTACCCACCTGAATCGGAGCGCGCCTCGGCTGGCCCGGTCCGGCGGTTTTGCCGACACCGAAGACCTGCTGAAGCATCTGTAGCACCTCGGTGGCGACGATGTTCTTGAGCCGAATCACCCAGATCTTTTCGCCCGCCATCGGCTGATCGAGCGCTCGCACCACCTCTTCCATGCGACGGATGTTCGAGGCCAAGTCGGTCACGACCAGCGTGTTGGCAGCCGCATACGGCATGATGTCGCCGTCTCGGCCCTTAAGCCGGTTTAACACCTGCACCACATCGTCAGCGGTGATGTACTTCAGCCTGAGCAGCCTCGTTACATAGCGCTCTTCACGCGGCACCATCTCACCGGCGCTGATGACCGGAATCGAGGACTCACGGGCGCGGTTGGACTCGATGATCTTGAGCACCTTGCCATCGGGCTGTACCGTCAAACCCATCGACTCCAGCGACGACAGGAAGATTCGGTAGGCTTCCGACGCGGTCACCGTCTCCGGTGCGATGATCGTGACCTTCGACTGCCGAACGTTCTGCGGCAGGATGATCGGTCGACACGAAATCGCTTTGATGAAGCCGACCAGATCCGCCAGCTCCGCCTCGGGCTTTAGGTTGAAGTTGACCTTTTTATTCGGCGGAAACGCTTTGCACTCCAGAAACTCCGCCGCACCCGGCAGCGGCAGATCATCGGTGCTCGGCTTCGCGGCTACAGTGGCCCCTGTCGGCGGTGCTCCCGCCGGTGGTCCAGAGGTCGGCGGCACCGTCGGTGGCGGCGGCAGCGTCCCTCCCGGCGATCCAAGCGGACTCGTCACCCGTACATCACGACCCGGGGGTGGCTTGGCTCCGGCCTTGTTTTGAGCGGACGCAGACAGCAGCCCTGTCAGGAGAACCACCGTTGCACTAGATATTATGCGGTTCAAAGTCTTCATATTCGGTCACCGAATCTGGTAATCGAGTGTCACGTTTTCGCCGCGCCGCTCCACCATAACGGTCAGGTGCGAAGCGCTTTTGAGCTTGGTGTAGGCTTCCAGTGCTTTATCAGGAGTCGACATATCAAGACCGTTAATGGCCTTAATCAGGTCGGCATTCTGTAGCCCAATCTTGGAAAAGATCGAGGCAGTACGAATGTTGTAGAGCTTAAAGCCTGATGGCTTTCCGTCTTTGATCCACGGCACAAAGCGCGCACTCGTCGCCAGTGCGGTGGTATTGGCTAATACCTTATCAATCAGGCTCTTATCGACCTCGCAGTTACTACCGGTGCAGCGGACGCCTTTTTCGACATCCTTTTCGATACCGGTTGGATCGGTCGAGCTGGGCTCGGCGCTGGCCACCGCACTCGGCGGCGGCGGCGGCGGCTCTTTGTCAGAGGTCAAGTACTCGATGCGCTTGCCGACCACCATGTAGACGCGGCCTTCGATGACCTGGGCGACGATCGCACCGCCTTGGGTCAGCTTGTCACCGCGTCGGAAGATGCCGACCCGCTTGCGATCATCACTGGTGTCCCGAATGACCGCCATCGACCAGTCCCAGTCGCCCGGTGACACCATCGTCGAGATGAGCTGGAGCGGCAAGCTGCTGCGCTGTGGCGTCTGATCAATCGGCCCTTCCTCCTGCGCTTTTTCCGGCGTCAGCGAGATCGGAGCACAGCCGCTACAGAAGATGTTGCGATGCAGGATCGACTCAATGTCCTTGCTTCGGTTTTTTTCGCCCGTGCCCGAAGCGCTGGCTTCTCGCCTGGGAAACGGCGGACCATCGCCCCGCAGAAGGACCGAGACTGCCGAGTTGGCCGTCGTACGTCCAACCAGCGCTGCACAGACAGCGACGACCAGAAGGTTTAAGACCCAGAAGTAATTCTTGACCAACACGGCTTTTGACTCCGCCTTGGCCCACAGCTAATGCAAGGCTCGGGCCATCGTCCGCGTACCGTTCGCCCCTTCGTATCGACGAGGACTTAGCCACCATCGGCCAATGCCCAGCTTGGTTGAACTGCCAGTTTGACATCCAGCACAGCCGCCGCCGCCACAAGCTTTGCCAATTTGACAAGCGACCCAATCGCCTCCGTGAGCGGCAGGGCCCATGCGATCGCTGAGGTCAGACCACGCCCCAGGTCCGACCCAAAACGCGGTATGCTGAAAAGAGCCTAGGAACTGCGTGATGTTGTTGTCGATCTCCGAGGGGGTACTGCTCGACAAAGCGGTGGCGATGGGGCTCGTCTCTGCAGCGGATGTGGCGGAGGCCCGCAACACCCAGACGGCGAGTCCCATCACCCGCAAGTGGGGCCTGGTGCTCGATCGCTTGATCGCGCAAGGCAAGCTCACCGAGGCCCAGCTTCGACGGCTTCAGGAGGATTTGTCCTCCGCCGCGCCGGGCTCGCCAGCACTCGACCGCACCATGGATGGTGGCCTCGAACAGACGCTCGGCAGCGAGGCGGGCGGCCCCACCCCAACGATCACCGTCGCACCGACCACGTTCCCGGCTCCGCACTGGGACAAATACGAGTTCGTCGAGCTCCTCGGGCGCGGCGGCATGGGCGCGGTCTACAAAGCCCGCGATCGCCGCTTGGGCCGCCTGGTCGCGCTCAAGTTCATCCACGGTGACGATCCGGGCATGATCCAGCGGTTTCTTCAAGAGGCGCGCTCGCAAGCGCGACTCGATCATCCCTTCATTTGCAAGGTCTACGAGGTCGGCACCGTCGATAACAAACCCTACATCGCCATGGAGCTCGTCGAGGGCCGCACCCTCGATCGTATGAGCAGCCAGCTCGGACTATCAGAGAAGATCCAAGTCCTCAAAGACGCCGCCGCCGCCCTCCACGCCGCCCACGAACAGGGCATCATTCACAGAGATATTAAACCTTCTAACATCATGGTCGAACGGACTCCGTCCGGGAGTCTGCGTCCGGTGATCATGGACTTTGGGTTGGCGCGGGAAAGTGGCGATTCCCATGGACTCACAGAGTCCGGCGCGGTGATGGGTACCCCGGCCTATATGTCTCCCGAACAGGCACGAGGTGAGGCACG
>CALLYL010000481.1 GCA_937859535.1 uncultured Myxococcales bacterium | reverse complement strand
CGGGGGAGATTGTCGCCGTACTCGATGCGATGGGTTTTGACATCGTCATCATCGAGACGGTGGGCGTCGGTCAAGGTGAGGTCGACGTGGTGGCTCTCGCCGATACCAAGGTGGTGGTCACGGTGCCCGGCCTTGGCGATGAGGTTCAGGCCATCAAGGCAGGCATTTTGGAGATTGCCGACGTGCTGGCCGTGAACAAGGCCGATCGAGAGGGAGCGGACCGGACGGTCCGTGATCTCCTGACCATGCTGGAGCTTCGTCACGGCGATGTACCCACCGACCCGGACGCTCCATCCAGCGAGGTCGAGATCATTCGGACCGTTGCGGTGCGTGGCGAAGGGATCGCCGATCTGGTCGCAGCGATTGGTCGCCATCAAGAGAAGACCGTACACTTGGCCTCTCTCCGTCGAGCGCGTCGGGCGCGTCGCGAGCTACGGGATGCTCTGCTGGACCGCTGTGCGCAGTTGGTCGATCGTGTGTTGGTTCAGCACTTGGACTGGGTCGAACAAGTTCAGCGTCGCGAGATGGACCCCTACAGCGTCTCGGACCGACTCCTCGAGGAACTGCTCCGAGGCGCGCAAGGGTGATCGAGCTTCATTCAGAGGAAGTCAGCTACGGCGGTTGGTCGCGCTGTCTTCGTCTATCGACCTCCGAAATCCAGCTTCTGCTCACGCTCGACGTCGGCCCCAGGATTCTGCACTGTCAGCGTCTCGGTGGACCCAATCTGTTCTTCGAGGACCGCCTGCAGCTTGGGGGACGCGATGAAGCGGTGTTTCAGCTCCGAGGCGGACATCGATTTTGGACGGCCCCGGAATCGGCGCAGACGTACGAAGCGGACAACACACCGGTCGAGGCGATTCGCCGTGATGCCTCGTCTGTGTTGATTACGTCGCCAGCGCGGTATGGGCTTCGCAAGAGCTTGCAGATCCGGGCACTGGCACCCTCGGTGGTTCAGGTCCGGCACGGGCTGCGCAACGTCAGTGAGTCTCCCATCGAGCGAGCGGCCTGGGCGCTGACGGTGATGGCAAAAGGGGGGATCGCGCTCTTGCCCCAGCCCCAACTGTCTCAACATCCCAGCGTTTTGCCGTCGGGGACATCGTGGCGGGATGAGGATTTGTTGCCGAGTCGTCGGTTGGTTTTGTGGCCGTACACCGACTTGGGCGATCCTCGTCTGCGGTTGTGCGGACGGCTGTGGACGGTCGAGCAGCGTGCGGGGATGCCGCCGCTGAAGCTCGGTATGTCAGGCGTTGGTGGCGTGGCGGCATACCAGCTTGGCTCGTCGGTGTTCGTAAAAAATCTGCCGGTGGAAGAAGTCGCGACCTATCCCGACCTGGGCGCCTCGTTTGAGCTATTTACCGACGGAAATTTTTTGGAACTGGAGACGCTCGGTCCGTTGCGCCTGTTGCCCCCTGGACAGCAGACCTGGCACGATGAGCACTGGCTTCTAGGGCACAGCGCAGCGGATCTACGCGATGAGCCAGCAGGACTGGCGTATTTGCTGGATGCGGCTGCTGTGCTCCATCAGGCCGCTACCAGCGCGAGCGCACCGCATCTTCGATGAGTGTCCGCAGATCCGAGCGCTGTGGCTGCCAGCCAAGTCGTGCCTGGGCAGCGCTGGAATCAGCTACAAGCGCGGGTGGGTCGCCATCACGACGCGGACCTACCGAGTGTGGAATCGGCGTTTCTAGTACGTCTTGGGCCGCTTCTAACACTTGCCGGACACTGTATCCGCGACCGGTGCCCAGGTTGAGTGGGCCGAGCAACTCTCCACGCGCCAGTTGTTCGAGCGCGAGCAAGTGCGCGGAGGCGAGGTCACAGACATGGATGTAGTCGCGGACACACGTACCGTCAGGAGTCGGGTAGTCGGTACCAAACAGTGTCAGCGGTGGTCGTCGTCCCCTTGCGGCATCGATCACAAGTGGAATCAGATGGGTTTCTGGATCGTGCCGCTCCGATAGCGTTCCGTCGGGATGCGCCCCGGATGCGTTGAAGTAGCGCAGCGCGGCAAAGCGAAGGCCGTGGGCTACGGCATAGCTGTTCAATATCCACTCGAAAGCCAGCTTCGAACAGCCGTACGGATTGACAGGTACGGTCGGGGCAGACTCCGGAATCGGCACTTCGCGAGGCTCTCCATAGACGGCAGCGGTCGAGGAAAATACGAGATTGCGAATTCCGGCCTCTCGCACGGTGTCCAGCAGCCGAAGCGACCTGGTGAGGTTGCAGTCGAAGTACAACTCGGGCTTGCGTACCGACTCACCAACCTGAATCTTGCCGGCGAAATGAACGACCGACTCGACGGCGTGTTCTCGACACAGTCTTCGCACCAATGCCACGTCGGCGATGTCCCCACGAACGAACGACGCCCCCTCTGGCAATGGCAACTGCGGGGTTGTGTCGGTGTGGTGCAGGCCCATCCCCGATAGGTCATCCAGAATCACCACCCGACGACCTGACTCGGCAGCAGCGCGGACAAAGTGCGATCCGACAAAGCCAACGCCGCCAGTTACGAGCACAGATGAGACCAAAGACATGGGCGGAGCCTACTGCGAGCGGTGGGGTTGTTGCCAGATACTCGGGTGGATTGACGTACTTCGCTCGCTACGACTTGTACCCGCCACACTACCTGTATGTCGAGAGACGACGTCGAAAAGTGTTGGCTATTTCGGCAGATGGGTGTTTGTCGGTTTGTGCTACGATGACACTGTGGGTAAAGACGAAACCGACGACATCGAGTGGCGTCTAGTCGCTACCAAAGGCAGGGAAAGCTGCCGTTGGCAGACGACGGATGGTCGTTGGATTGCGCTGGCGCTTGGTGCGCAAGGCGATTTGACCAAGGTGCTCGTCAGTGCATCAGACGGTCGCAATGAGATAGTCGACGGTTATGAGCAGGGCTTAAACCTGGCTCGACGCTGGCGAACGAGTTGGCTGCGACCTCATGAGCCTACGGCGTCATCGCAATCCGGTTCATGGTTGCCGCCACTTCCGGGCCGGGCTGGTGCCACCGAGGACATTTCTTCACCGGATTTACCACCGTTGCGAAATCAGGGCAGCGTGAGTCAGGGGCAAGCGGCTCGTAGCAGACCTTCGTCTCCCGCGACGGGTCAGTCTCCACCGGCTGGATCATCGCCGCCAGCCTCGGGCTCATTCCCGAGTCGATCGAGCCTGAACCTACATCGCGTTTCTCCGGTCAGTCGTGCCTCAACGCCCGCCAGTAGCAGCGGCAACGTCCCAGCGGTCGGAAGTTCAGGTAACTCACCGATCAACCGTGACGGTAAAAGGCGGTTGAGCGGGACGCTACCAGCGGTTCGACTCGGGGACGGCGAGCGGCCACCGACAGATGGTGAGCCTCGGCCCAGTTCCACCAGCAATCCCAAACGCTAATTCTCCGACGGAAAATATCCGAAACTTGACCCGAAAATGGGTGTCAGACCCATGCGCCACAATATCCGTTCCCAAGACAGGAAAGGGTCTGGATATGAAGCTTCAAAATGCTTGGTCCGTTTTGCTGCTCTCCGTCGTAAAAGCCGTCTACCGTTGCGTCATCTCGATGCTGTGCGGTGTGGGTCGGCGGATCGTGCGCGGTGGCAGCGGTGCCCTGCCTGAATTCGTGCTGTCGTACGGAATGATGCCGTCTCCAGTGAAAGATCCTGCCAGCGATGCGTGGCTGGCTCTCAAACAGCAACGGAAGCATGGACGGGACAAACCAAAAACCTCGTCGGAACCGGCGAAGGTGCTGCCGATCCGTGGCTCCGTCGACGATCCGATGTTCCGTATCAATATGTAGTGTGCCCGCCTGTTTTCATCGGTCAATTCACCAACTCGAGACGAGTGTACGGTCCCTCGAAATAGCGACGGAGAGCCGAGCGTCGTAGCGGCGAGCGACGGGTCTGCTTGAGCGTGCGACCGGGGGTCGAGTTACGCAGGTCGAGCACTGCGAAGTCATCGACTTGGTGCACCGGATGCGTGAGCGCTAGTTCGTCGAAAATGGCATGTTCACTCGGGGCCATCGCCTTGGGAGAGCAGAGCACGAAGGCTCGTTGCTGGGCAGCCGTAGCGAGCGACTTGACCGAAACCAGCGACGGAGAAAATGCAATGTCGCGATCGAGGTAGTAGTAGAGCTCCTTGCGCAGATGGAACGAACCATGGATGTAGCCAATGTCGCCAGGACGGGTGAGTTGTCGCGCATACACGACGAACTCGATCCGGGATAGCTGCGGGTCAAAGGAGTGTTGGGCGATGATGCCGCCGTGCAGTCGACTCTGGATGAGTCCCTGCCACGACAACTTGGCGGTGGTCAGCAGCACTCCCGCGCTCATCAAGATCGACACGACCGGAGCCAAGACGGAGGCTGGCATCGATTTGGTGAGCCAGATACTGATCGAGGTTACGTCCTCGACCAGTGAACCGACGGCGACAGCAGCCAAGACGCCGCCATACAAGAGCCGGTACTGGTGAATGGTCACTCCGACGGGAAATAGCTTGATATAGGCCAACAAGGCGAAGCACAGCGAGAGACCCACCAAATCGATCGGACGCAGTCCGCGCAACAGCACGGCGACGAGACGCGAGGCCAGATAGATCGCCGTGAGGTAGAGCAAGGTGCGACCAAATAGCTCATCGGAAAACCCGAGCAGGCTGTGCAGCAAACTGCTCCACGGCGGCATGGCTGTTCGAGACGAGTAACCCTCTCTCATTTCTGGCAAGTGCTTGGTGTAGATCACAATCGCGACGTGGATGACGAAGGGCAGGGCGACGGCGAATCCGTATGCAAAGGGATACAGCAGGAAGCGCCCACGTCGTCGGATGTACCACAGCGTGTGGACGAAGACCGGAATTGCTGCCAGATACGGGCTCCATTCGAAAAATCCCGCCAACAGTGCAAACAGCAGCGACAGCCCCGCCGAACGCCAACTTTTCTCGTCGAGAAACTCAAAATAGTAATAGAAAAAAAGCAGCAGACAGGTCAGGCCAGGGAATCCAGGATCGATATGATTCCCATACCAAGCGTGAATGGGGGCGATGGCAAACACCACACTCGCGGCGGCGGCTGACCAAGGAGTAGCGTGTCGCCACAAGAGCAGGACCAGCGCCGCCAGCGTCGATAGCATGTAGAGGACGGCGGCCAATCGCACCGCCAAGACGCGTTCTCCCAGGACTCCCATCGTTAGCGTCACCAGTTGATGGGTCAGGATTGGGTGATGCAGATAATGATTCTCGACGGCAGGTTGGTTATAACCCGGGAGGTTGGCGGGCAAGATGCTGCCATGGCGGAGCGTGTGGCGGGCGCGGGTTGAGTATTCCCCCACGTGATAGCCGTGATGACCAAAGGCAAGCGGCGCGTCGATTCCGTACAGTCCACCACCCAGCGCGTACATCACCGAGAGAATGACCACGAACAGTGCACACCAACGGGAGATGCGGGTATACCCACGATCCGTTCCACGGGCAGCATTCGACCCTTGGGAACTCGACTCGCGGGCGGGTTGCGTCTCTGGCACGGTCACTGCTTAGCATGTTCTTCGGTCGAGGAGGAGCGCGTTTGCAGTGGCTCGTCGTGATATAGGAATCGGGTAGGAAGAAGGTTTCACACCAAATGGGCACGCAGTCGCAGACGGATGATCATCGAGAGTCGAGTCGCACGGGACGGTCTGCCACCGAGCAGAACCGTGCCTACTATGATCAGGAACTTGCGGGGAAGGACGACTACTGGCGCAAGATGGCGGCTCCGCGTTTTCGGGTGCGTGAGTTTCTGCGACTCCTCGACGTCGAGCCGTTCTTTCGTTTGTGTGACCTCGGTTGTGGCGGTGGTCAGCTACTGCGTGAAATCGCAGAACATCATCCGCGTGCGGCGCTGTGCGGGGTGGACTTGGCCGAAGCGCAGATTGCCGCCAACCGTCGACAGATTCCGAGCGCGCAGTTCTTTGCGATGGATCTCGACCAACCCGCCGCAGTGCCAACCGAGCTACTCGGGGCATGTGATGTCATCGTGGCCTCGGAGCTCATCGAACACGTTGGCAATCCCCTGCAACTGCTGCAAAACGCGCTGATGCTGACTCGACCTGGCGGTCGTCTGCTGCTATCGACGCAAAGCGGCCCGCTGCGGGAAACCGAGCGGCGAGTCGGCCATCAGCGGCACTTTTCAGTCGAGCAAATGCGATCGCTACTGGTTCAGTCAGGCTGGCAGCCCGAGCGGGTATACAACTGTGGCTTCCCGTTCCACGACCTATCGAAGTGGTATGCAAATCGGAATCCCGACGCGAGCATGAAGCAGTTTGCCGAGGGAAAGTACGGTCTGCGCGAAGACGTTCTGTGCTTCCTGCTGCGCATCGCGTTTCGCTTGAACTCGCATGCGCTTGGGGCGCAGCTCTTCGCCGTGGCGCGCCGGATCGGCAAGTAGCCACTGTGACCTGCCCCGCGACCGAAAGGGGATACGTGAAAACCCAGCGATGTCAGACCCTTGGGGTAGGTTCGCTGTGTTCTTGGTTCTAGCTTGCGCAGCGCGGAAAGCCTCGCTATGGTGCCGACCTATTTGCTGGCCGGCGACGTGGCTTGGTTTGATCTCGACCTAGGTGGGACCAAAGAGCGAACCCGTCCTTGCAACCCCAAGAAGGAGCTTTCAATGCGTACACGTACTAGCGGTTTGACCATGTCCCGTTCCTCGCTGTTTTCGGCGTCCTTGCTCGGTATCACACTGCTCATTGGTTGCGGCAATGCGGAGCTTTCCGAAGACTGGACGCCGGTCGACCCCAGGGACGTTGAAGGCAACGACGCACCATTGGCTCCAGTGGAAGCGCTCAAGGCCGATGCGCCGTCCGATTCCTCCATTGCATTTGAAGGCAAAGCCGACGTGGTACTACCCACGAGTGCCGATGCTTTGTCCGCGCAGACCACGGTGAAGAATCAGGCATCACGCGGGGTGTGTTCGATCTTCTCGACGATGGGTCTGGTCGAGTCGCTCTACAAGAAAGCCGGCATGACCAATCCGGACTTTTCGGAGCAGTACCTGCAATGGTCGGTGAAATTCCAGGTCAAGTCGTTTACTAGTTCCTCGGGTTCAAGCGACTACTACAACCTGAAGGCCGTGAGTGATTACGGCGTGGTCACCGAGGACAAGTGGCCGTACGAGACGACCCAGTGGGACGCCACCAAGGATCCGCGCTGTGTCGGCACCGGCGATGGTCTTCCGACGATCTGCTACACGAACGGTACCCCGCCCGCCGCTGCGATGAGCGCGACCAAGTACAAGCTGCCCGCTGGTCGCTGGGTCTCGACCAGCTCGATCAAGAACGTGATTTTTGAAAAGAAGCAGGGCGTGGTCGTTGGCCTCGACTTCTTCTACCAAGCCTGGAATCATCGTCGGTCCACCTTGCCGGTTAGCTCAACGTATTTCCAGAAGGGCTACGTGCTCTACCCGAACACCGATGACAAGACCGAGTCGGCCAAGCAGCGCGCTGGGCACTCGGTCCAGCTTGTCGGTTACGACGACAACCTGGAAATTCAGGCGATGGACAAGGAGGGTCGTCCGGCAGTGGACGCAGCAGGGAAGCCGATCAAACAGAAGGGCTTCTTCCTGTTCAAGAATAGCTGGGGAACCGCAAACTTCGGCGTGAGCAACTCGAAGGCACCGGGCTACGGCTGGATCTCCTATCGCTACATTCAGGAGTACGGATCGGCCTACACCTCGGACCCGCCGAAGCTGCCGTAACGACTGATCCCGCTGCGCAAGCGCTGACGTGAAGGACAACGATGCGTGTAGGAGTGATTGGTACGGGCTACGTAGGATTGGTTGCTGGCGCTGGCTTTGCCGACTTCGGCAATGACGTAGTCTGCATCGACATTGATGAACAACGCATCGCTCGCTTACGTCGCGGGGACGTACCGATTCATGAACCGGGGCTGCCCGAGCTGGTGGCGGCAAACTCCGCAGCCGGGCGGCTCCGGTTTTCGACCGACTTTGCCGATGCAACGCATGATGCCGACGTGATCTTGCTGTGCGTGGGGACTCCTTCGGCTGCTGATGGGCGTGCCGATCTTTCGCAGGTGTATGCCGCAGCGGAGGCCGTGGGTCGCACGCTGTCTTCGGAATATACGGTCCTGGTGAACAAATCCACGGTGCCGGTGGGAACAGCCGAGCGCGTCCGCGACATCATCGCCAGCGTGACCGACAAAGCGTTTGCGGTGGTGTCAAACCCGGAGTTTCTCAAGGAAGGCAGTGCGCTCGACGACTTTTTGCGTCCGGATCGCGTCATTGTCGGCGTCGGTCCGGCGGCAGGTCCAAGTGGACGGGCTGCCTCGCTGTCGACTCCCGAGCAGGTGGACGAACGGGCGCGGGTGGTGATGCGGCAGCTTTATTCCGCCGTGGTAAGGAAGAACGATCGGCTGCTGTTTATGGATGCGCGCTCGGCGGAGCTGACCAAGTACGCGAGCAATGCCTACTTGGCGATGCGGATCTCGTTTATGAACGACGTGGCGAGGCTGTGTGAGCAGATCGGTGCCGATGTGGAATGGGTCCGGCGCGGAATGGGCATGGATCAGCGGATTGGTCCGAGCTTCCTATTCCCTGGCGTTGGCTACGGCGGCTCCTGTTTTCCCAAGGACACGCGGGC
>CALLYL010000480.1 GCA_937859535.1 uncultured Myxococcales bacterium | reverse complement strand
CACTTGAGGACGCCATTGCGGTGGTGCATGCGATCGTGCGGCATGCGTCTTTGAAGGCTCCGTACCGGTCAAGTACACGCACACAGAAGTAGTAGTCCGAAGCCGGCTTCAGACCGGTTAGCTTGCGGTAGTCCGTACCATACGGAGGTGTTGCGACCAGCGTGGCGGCTGAAGGAACAAAGGTGGGCGAAGTCGACATGTGCAGCTCGGTTCGGTCCAAGTCCTTCGCATTCGCGAGCAGGACTCCCGACCAGTAGACATAGAGCTGGGTCGATTTGTCCGGCAGATCCGCATAGCAGTTTAGGTTGCGTGCCGCAGGAGGGGGATCATTTACGACATCAATCGGCGTGGTGGTGCCAATGCCGCCGGCTCCCAGGTTGTTTGCGCCAGGATTCAGCGTGACGGGTCCGAGCAGGAGTTGCTTGCTCGCATTGTCCGTCCAGTTGAGCTGTACTTGGTAGCTATTGCCCGGTGCCAGCACGGGCGAATAGAGATTTGGAATCGCTTGGTTGAAGCTTGTACCCGGTACTGTTCGGACGGACGGGGCGTACAGGTTGGTTGAGCCATTGTATTTGGCCGCCACGGAAGAGACCGCGTACACTTGGACTTGGGTACTGATGCTGCTCGTATTGTCGAGCGCACCACTGCCCGCCGCCCGCATGTACACCGTGAGGGTGGCATTTTGGGCATGCCCTTGGCTGGAATCACAGACCAGTCCACCCAGGATGATGAGCGAAGCGCGGAGAGAGACTTTGAGCATGTCTCATGATACCACAGACACCTGGGCTGTCAGGCTACGCATCGACATAGGAGACTAGCTGTCAGGAAACACCCAGCGCGTAGAGAGAACCTTGTTCGATGCCGTCTGCGTACTTAGTCTGAAGAGAGGAAGTGGAGATTCATGAGTAGCCGTACACGCTGGGTGTGGGGGAGTTTGGTTGGTGTGGGGGGATTGATTGGTGCGGTGTTTGTCATCCTCCAGTTTCTCGGCCCTAAGGTCGAGGTGGTCGAGGTCTCCCGGCGACTGATCGTTCAGGATGTGGTGGTGAGCGGTCGGGTGCTGCCAAGGTCAAGGATTCCCATCGGTAGCTTGGTGCCAGGGCTGGTGACCCAGGTTGCAGTCAAGGAAGGCGATCATGTCAATCTTGGGGATCTGCTGGTGAAGCTCGATGATGCGGAAGCGCAGGCCGGGTTGAAGTTGGCGAAGGCGGGACTCGATCAAGCGCGGGCGCGGTTGCGGCAACTCCAGCACGTCACCAGCCCGGTTGCTCGTGGGCTCCATCGGCAAGCAGATGCCAACTTGGAGTTTGCGCGGATGACCTACGAACGCCTCTCCGCAATGGCAAAACAGGATGGCGTGCCACCGGCCCAGCTCGATGAAGCCAAGCGTACCTTGGCGATTGCGCAGAGCCAGCATGACACCACCGAAACCCAGGCGGTGAGTGCCGGACCCAAAGGAGCGGATCACAAGCTGTCGGTCGCGGCGTACGCTCAAGCGGCGGCCACTGTCGCCCAGGCCGAAGTTCGGGTTGCACAGTCCAAGATTGTGGCGCTGGTTCCGGCTGTGGTGTTGACCCGCTCAGTAGAGCCAGGAGAGATCATTCAGCCGGGCCGACCGCTGCTGGTCCTTTCTCGCGATGGCAAGACGCTGCTGAGCGCACAACTGGATGAGAAGCACCTTGCGGCGCTGCGGCTATCCCAGCCGGCGCGGGCTTCGGCGGATGCGTTCGGCAAGGATTCGTTTGTTGCGACGGTTTCTTACATCGCGCCCTCGGTCGATCCGCAGCGCGGAACGGTGGAGGTCCGCTTCGATGTGCCGACCACTCCTGAGTATTTGCGTCCCGATATGACGGTTTCGATCAACATCGAAGTGGGACGGCGACAAGATGCGGTTGTTGTTCCCACAGATGCGGTGCTCGATCTCGGTTCGGCGAGTCCGTGGGTCTGGCTTCTACGCGACCGCCATGTTGAAAAGCGCAGTGTGCAGCTTGGTCTGCGTGGTGGCGGTTTTGTCGAAATCCTGAGCGGTCTTGGCGAGCACGACAGGCTCGTACTGCCAGCGGGGAGTTCGCTCAAGCTGGGTCGGCGCGTGCGGGCCACCATCCGTACGGGGAGCTAAGTCGTGCCCTTCGAGTGGTTTGTTGCACTGCGCTATCTGCGTGAAGGAAAGATGCAGACCGCGCTGATTTTGGGAGCGGTGTCGATTGGAATCGCCGTGGTGGTGTTTCTGTCGGCGCTGATCGGCGGGCTGCAAGCGAGTTTGATTTCAAAAATACTGGGCTCCCAAGCGCACATCATTGTGCATTTACCGGAGCAGGAAGCGCGACTCCTCATCGCAGAGCAGGAAGGTCAGATTGTTTCGACCAAAGTGGAAAAGCCGACGCAGCGGCTGCAGGCGATCTCGGGATGGCAAGACGTCGTCAAGGATGTCGGACTTCGTCCTGGGGTGGTCGCGATTTCGGCTGTGGTGTCGGGGTCTGCCTTCGTGGTGCGCGGAGCTACCACCAAACCGGTCGCGCTGCGCGGCATAGAGCCGGAGGGCTTCAGTCGCATCATCGGACTGGCAGAAAAGACCAAAGCCGGACGGTATCAGTTGGTCGGTACCGAAGCCATGATTGGGGCTGAGCTGGCGGTTGACTTTGCAGTTGTACCTGGCGACAAGCTGCGAATCGTTACTGCGACCGGACAAGCAGAGGTCTTCACGGTTGCCGGGATTTTTGATCTCGGCTCCAAGGACTTGAACGAGCGGGTTGTCTTTGTTCCGCTACGTGCTGCCCAGACTCTGTTTGATCTTGTGGGGGGGATCTCTTCCATTGAAATCAAGGTCGCTGACATCTTTGGTGCAGAGACAGTCGCCCGTGAGATTGCCAGTCGGACCGGCCTGGTTGCAGATAGCTGGACGACCACCAATCCTCAGCTCCTGGTCGCACTGCAATCTCAGGAGAGCTCGAAGAACGTCATCTTGTTTTTCATCACCCTGACGGTTGCGTTGGGAATCGCCAGCGTTCTGATCGTGAGCGTGGTCCAGAAGTCCCGTGAGATTGGCGTCATGAGAGCCGTTGGTACGTCTCGATCACGAGTGTTGAGGATCTTTCTGATCCAGGGGGGACTGGTGGGTTTTGTCGGCTCTCTGTTCGGCTCTGGTTTGGGAGTCTTGCTGGTGCGCGTGTTCGTTCGGCTGATGCGCAATCCCGATGGTTCGGCGATGTTTCCGGTGACGCTCACGTTGGCTCTCTTTGTGGGGCCCACGGCGCTGGCAACGATCGTCGGACTCCTTGCGGCGGTGGCTCCCGCTCGTCGTGCTGCGCGACTCGATCCAGCAGAGGTCATTCGTTATGGCTGACAGCGCTCCCGTATCCGAAAAGGTTCCGGTCCTGCAGATTCGCAGCGTGGTTCGCGAGTTCGGAACCAAGGTGAAGACACGGATTCTTCACTCCGTGGATCTAGAGCTTCAGCGCGGAGAGTTCAGTGCGCTGATTGGTCCCTCCGGATCTGGAAAAAGCACGCTCCTCAACTTGATGGGACTGCTCGATCGTCCTACTTCTGGGGAGATCTTCATTGGCGGTCAGGCGACGAGTCATCTCGACGACGATGCCTTGACGAGTTTTCGTGGCCGGACGCTCGGTTTCGTATTTCAGTTCCATCACTTGATGCCGGCCTTTTCGGCATTGGAAAACGTCATGATTCCTGCGTGGGGCGATCGTGGATTTGCCAGTGCTGAGCTGCGGGCGGGCGCGGAAAAACTACTCTGTGAAGTCGGACTCAGCGAGCGTGTTCACAATCGTGCGAGCGACCTGTCCGGAGGAGAGGCGCAGCGCGTCGCGATCGCTCGGGCACTGTGTCAAAATCCGCCGCTCGTATTGGCGGATGAGCCGACCGGAAACCTTGATACCAAGACTGCGGATGGGATCTTCACGCTACTCCGGCGCTTCAATCGCGAGCGCAACACGACGTTCCTGATCGTGACCCACGATCCACGTCTGGCGGGTCGCTGCGATCGCATCATCCAACTGGTCGATGGCCGGATTGTCGGGGATCGTCGCCGAGGTGAAGGACCGGAAGACGGCACCTTCCTCCCATCCTCCTAAGCGCCGGTTGGGACGGTGGGTACGCGGTAGGGAATCTGTGCGAGATCGCGTATAACACTTCGGCCATGACTCCTAGGGTTGAGCTTCGCAACGTGACTGCGGATGATGTGCCCACGCTGTTTGAACACCAGAACGATCCGGTGGTACGCAGCATGGCGGTGATTCCTCATTGGCCGCGTGACGAGTTTCAGGCGCGATGGGAAAAACACCTGGCCAGTGACGCGGTCTGCAAGCGTGCGATTTGGGCCGATGGTCAGCTTGTGGGGTCCATCCTGAGCTTTGATCGCAACGGTCTGCGAGAAGTGGGCTACGCCATCGGTCGTACGCACTGGGGCCAAGGAATTGGCTCGGCGGCTCTCCGCCAGTTCCTGAGCTGTGAGTTAGCCAGACCCCTGACCGCAGTGGTATCGGCGCACAACCTGGCTTCTCTTCAGGTTGCGCAAAAGTGTGGTTTTGTGATTTCCGGTGAGCGGAGAGAGACGGCGGCAAACGGCGAAGAGAGTAGGTTGGTGATTCTGACGCTCAGCGCCTCCACGTAGGAGTGTGCTGGCGGTTCGTTACTCGGCCTTTTTCTTTTTGCTGCGATGCTTCTTGGCGGGCTTGGCGTCACCCTCTGCGGCTTTGTCCTTGCCGCCCTTGGCCTTCTTGCCTTTGACCTTCTTGCCCGATTTGTCTTCGCTGGGGCTCGGCTCTGGCTCCGCTTGGCTCGGCACAATGGCCGGGGTGGCCGTCGCTGCTGCCGCTTTCGGGTCCGTCACCGACTGCGCCATCGCGGACGGTTCGAGGATGTGGAACTCGACCCGTCGGTTCTTGGCACGACCGTAGAGCGTCTTGTTGTCAGCGATGGGCTTGTTCGGACCGTAGCCTTGGGCCGTCAACCGAGTCGCCGCAATCCCGTGATCGATCAGCCACTGCATGACGCTTTCGGCGCGACGCTTCGAGAGGTCTGTGTTGTGGGCAATGTCTCCTCGGTCATCGGTATGACCCTCCACCGCGAGCTTGGTGATCTGCGGCTGCGTGACAAGCACGTTGGTGACGGCCTGTAGTACGGGGAAGCTGTTCTTCAGGATCACCGCCTCGTCGTTCGCAAAGAATACCGAGCGCATGATGACGATTTGGCCGCGCTTGATTTCGACCAGCCCCGGGCAGCCGTTTTTCTTGGGATTCGGATCGGGAGCACCTGGCTTGGTCGGGCATGCATCCTCGGCGTCCACCACGCTGTCGCCATCTCGGTCTGGCAGCGGACAACCGGGCTTGGCTGGGTCGGGATGACCACCTGCCGAAACCTTGACGCACTGATCCTGCGAGTCAAAGACGCCGTCATTGTCGGTGTCTTTGTCCGGACAGCCGAGCTTGGCCGCATCGGGATGGTCGCCCTTGGGTACGCTTGGGCACTGGTCTTTGCCATCGACCACACCATCGTTATCGGTGTCTTTGTCCGGGCAGCCAGGCCGCGCTGGGTCAGGCTCGTTGCCTTGCGGAACCTCTGGACATTGATCTTTGGCGTCCAGCACACCATCTCCATCGCGGTCGGGAATCGGACAGCCGAGTCGCGCTGGGTCGGGCTTGTCGCCTCTTGGCAGGGATGGACACTGGTCGCTCTCATCCGGCACGCCATCGCGGTCACGGTCGGGGAGTGGGCAGCCGTTGGTGCGGGCATCTTTGGTCGCTGGGCCGGGTTCATTCGGACAAGCGTCTTTGCGGTCGATGATGCCATCGTTGTCGGTATCGACACGCGGTGGCTCCGGCTTGGCCATTGGCGCGTAGGCAATGCGGAGCAGGGCGCGGGCATCGGGCGTTCCTGGCTCGCGAAGAATCCCTAGCCCGGCGGCGGCACCGACTTGCACCTGCCCAGCAATGTTGTAGTGCGCACCGAGCAACAATTCGAGGCTGGTGTAGTCACGCTGGAAGGCATGACCGCCTACGACCATGGTGCTGACAAGCAGCTCCGGGCCAATGGCGAATCGTCGAACGGTGTCCGCATAACTGGCAGACACGCCGAGCTGAATCGCTGATCCGGTGGTGCTGCCATCAGGAATCATGAACGTCCCGAGATTGGCATCGGGCCGATACAAAAAACCCAGAGTCGCCGACCAGCGGAGCCGCTTGACCAACCCTCCAGCGACTAGTTTCGGCAGAAAGCGAACGTCTAGATCACTAGACAGTTGCGGCAGGGTGTCGTCGATTTTTCGCAGCGGAATCCAGACCGAGGCACCGATGCTCAGCGAAAATGCGCTGCGATCCGGCTGGCCGAAGAGTCTCACCATCACGCCAATGCGTGGGTCGCCAACGGCGGCACCGCTCACTGGAGCCAGATCACCGACGCGCTGGCCGCGCTCCAGAAACGTCACTGGCAGCGAGGCGGCAATGGTCACCCGATCCAGAAACGAGCCCGCTAGGTCGACGTGCCCAAGGAGCTGATGGGCGATGATGGCCTGCGTCTGTCGGAAGCTGCCATCGACGGTACTGAAGCCGTACACCAGCGGGTTATGGGCGTAGTTGAGCGTTACACCCGCCGCAAAGTAGCGGGTCGACGAGTACCACGGATGGTCCACCAGGAACGACCACTCCCCGGCGGTCGTCGGTTCGTACCGATTTACCTGAAAGCCAAGGTTTTGAGCCCGCGCAGGGCTCGCCGTCAAACTCAGCGCCATGAGTGCGGCGCCCAGCACGATCGATTGTCGAATTCGCACCGCTACCTCCATGAACCGAGGAGTCGTCCGGCTACTGCACGGACTCGCCTCTGCCGAAGACCCAACGCACCGATCGCCAGTCCAAGCATCCACAGGCCGCTACCCATCGCGGTCGGCGTGGATCCCTGGACCGTACAGCCAAAGCCGCCGCCCGCCGGACGAGCCACCAGTGGAGCGGGATTGTCCACGGTGAGGCTCGCCGTATTGTTGTCCATCGCCAGGTCCGTCGTCGGAGCGGACACCGTTGCGGTGAACGGCATCGACATCTGCCCAAGCGATGGCGTAAGCGTCACGGTAATGACCGGCGCATCTCCGACCGCCAGGGTGCTGAGCTTGCAGATGAGCTGTTTGGTCGACTGTCGGCACGACCAGTTCTGCGCATCGATGTTCTGGATTTTGACGCCCGGAGCGATATCCAGCGCGACCTCTGCGTTGCCGCTGATGCCTGGGCCCAGGTTTTCCACGGCGAGGGCAAGCTGGAACGGGTCGATCTCGTGCGCGGTCTGGGGAGTGGCCGTCATTGTGATGGCCAAGTCCGCAATCGAGCAGTATGGGGCACCGGCGTACGGACCGAGCGCTGACAGGATGACCTGACCCTGTCCTCCATCGGTGGCTCCGTTGCGCGGGAACTTGGTCATGTCCGTCGATGTGGTCGTACCGCCCAGTCCGGGGTTTGCCACTGGAACCACCGTCTGACTCTGCGAGATGCTGATGTATCCGCCGCCACCGCCACCACCGGGCCCCGCCGCCGTGGCAGTTACGCCGGTCTGGTTGCCGCCGTCGGCCCCGTTGGCGAGCACGGTAATGCCATCAATGGAGGTGCTTGCGGCCACGACAATGGTGCCGCCGCCACCACCACCACCGGCACCACTGCTGGTCGTAGTCGCGGACTGTCCGTTTTGGCCGTTGGCGGCAATTTTGCCGCTTCCGGAGACGCTGCGGGCATCGATGAACACGAGCCCACCACCACTGCCACCCGCGCCACTGGTGCTTAAGTAGTCATCACCACCACCACCGCCACCACCCAAAAACAGACGTGCCGTGGGGTCGTTGGGAACTGGGCGTCCACCGAGTCCGCCGCGCTCGCGTCGATAGTCGTCACCCCAGGTCATATTGCCGGGCTCGACCACCGTGGGATCCAGGGCCGCGCTGGAATAGCTGTAACCGCCGCGTCCACCGCCGACAAACATGGTGCGAT
Organism: uncultured Myxococcales bacterium; assembly: GCA_937859535.1. Classification (GTDB taxonomy): domain Bacteria; phylum Myxococcota_A; class Polyangia; order Palsa-1104; family JAEUJZ01; genus JAEUKA01. Next base: position 626 of record CALLYL010000480.1, on the reverse strand, counting down.
TGGCGTCATAACCAGGGTCGAGAGGCCAGGCGAGCGTTCCGCCCACTACCGACACTGCCATGGCGCCTTGGCCGTTCCACAGCATCGGGTCGCCACCGCCGCCACCGCCGCCGCCACCGGCTGCGATCCGGTTGCCACCGCCACCGCCATTGGCGGCAGCTCCGCGACCATATTGGCCGCTGAGCTGATACTCGGCGACGTAGCCAGCGATACCTTCGCCTCGATTGGCACCGTCCATGGAGTTACTGGCGCGGTAGTAGCTGCCGATTCCGGCGAGGCGCTGCTTGGGATTTGGGTTGCGTTGGCCGCCCCGGAAGCCCATTGCCGACACATCGATCGATCCGTCAAGTGTCACGGTGAACTCAATCCCCGTCGAGAAGTAGAGAGCTTAGTTTCCCCGAATGAGGATTGCTCTCGGAAGCACAGGGAACAGCCTCAACGCTCGGTGGCATTCCCCGCAGCCAGTACAATCCTACTGGCTACCAAAGAATCCAAATTGAGCTGAATGCTCCCGTAATCCGCTTACACAGTCACTCTGGGCGCTCGAATGCTCCCAACAACCGCTTACACAGTCACTCTGGGCGCTCGAATGCTCCCAGCAAGCGCTTACACGGTCACTCTGGGCG